>JAGVUK010000036.1 GCA_019136335.1 Methanomicrobiales archaeon | reverse complement strand
ACTTATACCGTCGAGCGCTACAACATTCCGCTGCTCGACCGTGCGGGCAACGTGAACTCCGTGCTCACCGTCTACAACGACGTCACCGAGCAGCGGGAGAGAGAAGACCAGATCCGGGCCCTGATGGAGACCGCGAAGCGGGAGGGCGAGAAACTCGCAAAGAGCGCCGAAGGGCTCGGAACCGCCCTCGCCGCGATGGCAAAGGGCGACCTGACGGCGTTTGTGGAGGCGGGAGCGGACGATCCCCTCCAGAAGGTGAAGAACGACTACAACGCCTCGCTGACCGCCATCCGCTCGCTCCTCGCAGAGGTGGCAAGAGCGGCCCACCAGGTCGATCTGACCACTAAAGAGGTCAGCAAGAGTTCTGATGAGATCATCCGGGCCACGGAACAGGTCGCCGTCTCGACGCAGCGGTCGTCGGAGGATGCACGGCACCAGCTTGATAAGATTGAGGAGATCGGGAAGGATATCAACGATCTCTCGGCGTCCATCGAGGAGATCGCAAGCACGTCGCAGGAGGTCATGGAGCATGCCTCGAAGGCGTCGAAGGAGGGCAACGAAGCCGCCTCCCTCGGCGAAGTCGCGACGAAGAAGATGCTCCTCGTCGAGGGGATCTCCAAACAGACCGTGGACGAGATCAGCACCCTCAACAACCAGATGCGGGAAATCAACAACATCGTGAAGTTGATCACCGATATAGCGAACCAGACCAACCTGTTAGCGCTCAACGCGGCGATCGAGGCTGCCCGCGCCGGGGAGCATGGCCGCGGATTCGCCGTGGTCGCCGGCGAGATCAGGAACCTTGCCGGCGAATCCAAACGGGCGAGCCAGGACATCGAGGACCTGATCCGGACGATCCAGGCGAGCACTGAGAAGACCGCAGGATCCATGAAGGCGTCTCACCAGGAGATCCAGGCGGGCATCGAGAGCGTCAACAAGGTCATCGGGGGCCTGAGCCGGATCGTCAACGGGGTGGAGGTCGTCGCCCACGGTATCACCGAGATCACGAAGGCCACCGAGGACCAGGCCGGCTCCACGAACAACGTCATGCAGAAGATGGACGAGTCCACCCACATGACGAAGGAGAACCTGGACCGCACCGAGGATATGGCAGCGCTTGCAGAGGAGGTCAGCGCATCGACCCAGGAGGTCGGGAGCGCGGCGCACGAACTGGCGGGTATGGCCGAACAGCTCCAGAAGGTCATGAAGCAGTTCAAGCTGAACTGAGGGGGAGACGATGGCAGCATCCGTAGACGTTGTGGAGTTCCAGCTCGGGGAGGAGCATTACGCACTCGACATCCAGATAGCGCGGGAGATCGTGGAGATGATGCCGATCACTCCTCTTCCCCGCGCGCCCCGATACCTTGCGGGCATCATCAACCTGCGGGGCGAGATCACGAACATCATCGATCTCAGAGACCTCCTCGGGCTCCCGGTCTCGGAGAGGGTGGAGAGCCAGAAGATCGTCGTGCTGATGCCGGACGTGGCGGGCGGGTCGAACCTGGGGATCATCGTCGACGATGTTCACAGTGTCGTCTCGGTTCGCGACGAGCAGATCGAGCGCATCAACGACGGTATCACGTCGTCGATCAGCAGCTACGTCAAGGCGATCATCAAGATGGGGAGCGGTAGCGACGGGAAAGCAAAGACCCTCATCATCTGGCTCGACGTTCAGAAAGTGATCGGCGATCTCGGGCACTACCAGAGCACGCCGTAAGCGATACCCGGCAAGAGGAGATCACCGCATGGATGCTTTTGCGTCGCTCCAGAGAAGTATCGAGAAACTGGTCCGGATCAAGTGCTCAAACTACAAAGAGGACTACATCAAGCGGCGCATCCTCTCGCGGATGCGCCTGACGAACACCGCGGACTACGAGGCCTACCACAGGTATCTCCTTGCAAACCCGCAGGAGATCGACCTGCTCAGGAACGCCCTCACCATCAACGTCACGAAGTTCTTCCGGGACCCCGAAGTCTTTGAGGTGATGCGGCGGGAGGTGCTGCCGGATCTTGCCGGCCGCGGGAGATCGATCCGGATCTGGTGTGCCGGCTGCTCCTCGGGGGAAGAACCCTACTCGATCGCCATCCTTGCGCACGAACTGACGGCACTTCGCCCCGATGTCAACGTAACGATATACGCGACCGACATCGACGCCGTGGTGCTGCAGAAAGCCATGGCCGGCGTATACGACGCAAAGGCGCTTGAAAATGTGGATGAGAAGAGGATCCGCAAGCACTTCATCAGCCGCGACGACGGCACGTTCGAGGTCCGCCCCCACATCAGGGACCTCGTTAAGTTCCGGCAGCACGACCTGATGTCGGGTGTCCCGATCGCCCGGTACCTCGACGCCATCACCTGCCGCAACGTCACCATCTACTTCACCGAGACGCAGAAGAACGAGCTTGCACGCTTTTTTCACTCCGCACTCGGCGTTGACGGCTATTATATCATGGGAAAGACGGAGTACCTGGCAAGAGAGGTCGAGCACCTCTTTGTGCCCTACAACGTCGCGCAGAAGATACTGCGCAAGGCCGCATAGCGCCCCACGGTAGCAGGTGAACGAGAGGCACGCCCCGGACACCGCCCCGATCCTCGCGGGGCAGGCTGGGGAATGCCAGAGAGGAACGTATGGGTATCCACCTGCGGGGAGGGGGAAGACCCCCTCCCCGGCCCCCTCCCCCCGTGGCGATAGCCACCACGGTCCACTGCACGGGGAGATCCCGGAGAAGAACCAGATACGGCTTTCTACCAGCTATCGCGAGCACTGCCCCCGCCCCCGGGTGGGGGCGGGGGAGGAGCGCCGAAGGCGCGGGCGGGGTGGGGGAGGCCGGAGAAGAACGTATGAGTATCCCCCTACGAAGACGCGGGCGGAGGCGCCGCGCGGCCCCCGGCCCTTACCAGCGGCGGCCGAAAGAGTCCGTTTCCGTCCTGGTTTCGCCGGGCTTTGACATCCGGCGCATGAAGGCCTTGCGGGCCTGGTGGCGCTTCAACTCCGAGAGCAGCAGGAAGAGGTTTACGCCGACGACGATGAGAGTCAGCATGAGGCTGATCCAGCGCCGGCCGTCGTCCTGGGTTGTGATGCAGATGGCTACAAGGAGCACGACAAACGAGAGCAGATAAAATATCACCCATGTGCGCACCTCAGTGACTTCCATGCTCTCATCTGGACGGTGGCACCGTCTCTGTATTAACCGTTCCGTTTTGCAGTACCGGCTGAGCAGGGGAATTACGTGAAACCGGGACGATCCGGCCCCGGCGCCGCGCCCTGCGACCGTGCACGGGCGGCGCTACGGACTCAAATACGAAGGCCTTTTACCTTGTACATCCCTCTACACCTGTGGATAAAGGCGACGCCCTCAGCATCCTTGCCGCCCTGATCATCGTCTCCGCGATGGCACTGGTCTTCCGTCCGCCCGTAGCGGAGGCCGGGCCGGAGGTCACGGAGATCTTCGCGCCGGAGAGTACCACGACTCCTGCCGCCACGGCTCCCGCCGTCCCGGCGTTGCCCGCATCCCCCGACCCGGCCAGGATCTCTTATGCGACCGGAATCCGGGATTACCCCCTCTGGCACCTCCCGGACAACCTGACGTCCCGCGGGGGGTCCGATCCGCCGTGGAAGGAGACCGGCGTCGTCCCGTTCGCGTACGTCGAAGAGTCGAGGGGAGGCATCACCAGGACGTTCCACGTGCCGTACGCGATCTGGAGGCTGAACTGCAGCGTCTCGGCAACGGTCAGGCCCGAGGCGGCACACTTTCGGATGGCGCTCGTGGAACGGGAGAGCGGGACCATCGTAGAAGGGGCCGATCTGCGCTACCCGGGCAGTATCATAAAGAACGTCGAGAGGGGGGGCAGGGACTTCTACCTGATCGTCGGCGTGGACGAGATCGACTCATACCGAATCACGCTCGAGACGCTCCCGGAATTCCTCTGACGTCAGATCTTTTCGACGGTGACCCTGACACGGTCTCCGGCCCGCACGCCGTGCCCCTTCGGGACGTCGATGTTGAACCAGAGCACTTCCGGATTCTCATAATTCTTGTCCTGGGACATGAGGCAGTCTTTCTGATCGTTGATGGTTGCCACAAACTCAACGGGTGCTTCGAACTCGATGATCTTCATGGCATAGGGTAGAGCGTTCCAGGATAAAACTATGATGCACGGGGAGTAACGCGCCACGTAGTACTGTTCGAGTAACTCCAGCGCCTGATATCCAGCTCGTCGCAGATCTCTGAGAGGATAGCCAGGTTGATGCCGACCTCTTTTGGGGAGAGGCCCAGGTCGGTCGCGATGTACTTTGATTTAAAGTAGGATTTGCCCGCTTTTAGCCCTGATTTGAGGTGGTACAGGATCTTTCGCTGGGTATCGCTATATCTCTCTTTAATACGGTCCTTTGTCGACATCCACTCTTTCCCTCGTGAGCAAGTGCTTTTAGTGCAGAGCAATATATAAACCTACCCATTTGGGCCCCTAGAATTTCAGGATGAGTATACAACTATTTGTATACAAATGGGCATCACCGTGCCGATCGGTGGAACGGGGAGCTTCTTCTGCTGCCACGGCGCAGGGAGCCGGGCCGCTACCCTCCCCGTTTCGCCCGGCACGGGGCCGGAGAACGGCGCCGGGAGCAGCGCCGGTGTCGTGGACGGCCGGTCACCTTCGGTCGTAATCCTCATCGCGCCGTGCGCGAGCGTGCTCGCGCCGGAATCCTGCCGCAACCGCCGTCCCGTCACCGGCACCGCCCGCCCGGGTGATACCGGCCGGATCTGATCCGCTACTTCCGGTTCCTCCGGAGAACGACAAGGAGCCCGGCGACTGCAAGAGCCACGATAACGCCGGTGAGCGAGAGGGGGGCCGACGCCGTCGGGCTGGAGTTGGAGTCTACCTGTGCCGCCCGGAGCGGCGTGAACGTCGGCAGCTCGACCGTGGACGTCTCTGCCGGGGTCACTTCCATCGTCGCCGCATCCGTTGCGACCACGATGGGAGACCCCGTCTCCACGGCGGTCTCGTTGGCCGTCACACCGGCCGTGTCGTCGGTCGCGTTGCTGCCGGCCGTGTCGCTGGTCGTGTCGCTGGTCGTGTCGCTGGTTATCCCTGCCGGGGTTTCTTCCTGGCTCTCGTCGTCCAGGATCTCCGCCAGGGTTTCCTCAGGGGTCAGGGTCTCTTCAGGGGTCAGGGTTTCCTCAGGGGTCAGGGTTTCCTCAGGAGTCCCACCGGGTGTCGGAGGAAGAGTCCAGGTCAGAGGAGTCGCAGGCGCCGCATTCTGGGCGGCCACGGGGAGCACAAAGGCTACCGCCGCCACAAGCAGCACAACCAGGAGTCCTCTCCACATCCATCTATTTCCTGCCATGAGGACACCCATATGATATAACCTTATTTTTATATTTCGGTTGTTTTTAAAACCATGCCGGCGGCAAATCCCCGGCCCTGCACCATGAGGCAGCCAGAGAGTGTTCCGAAACATTGATCCCAAACAAACAGGCCATATCTGGCTTTCATCCCATCCCACCCATAGCGCTCCCTCCATCCCCCACCCCGCCTACGCTCCACACAGGTGGAATACCCATATGCTTCTCCGGCACCTCCGCCCTGCCCGGCCTTCGGCCTCCTCCCCCGCCCCCACCCGGGGGCGAGGGCAGTCATGGCGATACCCGGGGGGGAGCCATGCCCGGTTCTCCTCCGGGATCTCCCCGTGGAGTGGACCGTGGTGGATATCGCCACGGGGGGAGGGGACCGGGGAGGGGGTCTTCCCCCTCCCCGCCGGTGGGAACTCATACGTTCCTCTCTGGCAACCTCCGCAGGTGGGCTACTCATACGTTCCTCTCCGGCAACCTCCGCAGGTGGGCTACTCATACGTTCCTCTCCGGCAACCTCCGCAGGTGGGCTACTCATACGTTCCTCTCCGGCAACCCCCACCCCGCCCGCGCTGCGCGCTCCTCCCCCGCCCCCGCCCGGGGGCGAGGGCAGTCATGGCGATACCCGGCGGGAAGCCGTGCCCGGTTCTTTCCCGGGATCTCCCCGTGCAGTGGGCCGTGGTGGCTATCGCCCCTGGGGGAGGGGCTGACGGGGAGGGGGGAATCATCCCCCCTCCCCTGTCTCCAACCCCCAAACTCCGTAATCCTCGTCGTCCCCGTCTCGCCCGCGCCTTCGGCACTCCTCCCCCGCCCCCCTCCCGGTGGCGAGGGCAGTGCGGGGCGATATTCGGTGGGCAGCCGTGCCCGGTTCTTCTCCGGGATCTCCCCCGGGCGGTGGACCGTGGGGATATCGCCATGGGGGGACCGGGGAGGGGGAAACCCCCGTCCCCGGGGATGCAAACTCCCGGACCGTGCGAAAAAAATCGATACTCTGCTCTGCTGAGAGTGCCGGCAATTGAGAATCGTTGCATCAGGGCAGCAGATCGCGCAAAGAGAAGAGTTACAGTATAACACCTGACAGGGGCCGTGGCCGGCATCGCGGAGGCCCTTCTCGCGCCGGTCCCCCGGAGGCGATCCGGCCGCCGCACGCGAAAGGCTGCCTCCCGCACCACCTCGCGAGGCGGGAAAGAAGTAGCATCAGATTGGTGCTTCACCAATCTTCTGGATCAGGCTCTCGATCACCACGTCGCGCATACCCTCCACGAACTTGATGCTCCCGACGACAAGGTGACCGCCGCCGCTCACCCCGCCGCCGGTGATCTCGGTGTGGAGTTCGCGCACCATCCTGGGTATGTTCATCATGACGCCCCGGGAGCGCAGGACGGCAAAGTCCGGCCCGAACCCGAGCGTGACGACCGGTTCTCCCGGGTGCTCCCGGACCAGCCGGTCATGCACCTCCCCCGACGTCTTGCCCGGCGGCGGGAACGTGAACCGGTGGGCGAAGATCTCCACGTCGAGCATGAAGAGATGGGCGCCATTCGGGAGCATCCGGCTCTCGACATGGGGCATGATGGCCTCCATCTGCTCCTCGATCGCCTTGTTCGCCTCTTCAACGAGCAGGTCGACGAACTTCTCGTGGCGCTCCGGGTTCCCGCCGAGGTTCAGGATGTCCTTGATGACCTCCCTCCCGTCGCTGAACCTGAGCCAGAACTGCTCGTAGTCGAGCGCCAGCGCGATATCGCGGCAGTCGTCCTCCGAGTACTCAGGTGCGGCGAGAGCGAGATACCGGGCACGCTCCGGCGCCTCGCTCCGGTCGCCGACCCCCGCGATCGCCGGCAGGTGCCGGATCTGGTTCTCGATCGCCGGGTTGACCAGGCGGGCAATCTCGGTTCCCAGCATCCCGGCCGTGATCCCGTAATCGCCGCCCACGTGGTAGGGGTTGACGTGCCCGATCAGGTAGTCGTCCACGATCGCGTCAGGGTGGTGGTGGTCCACGACCAGCACCGGGAGACCGTAGATCCGGGTGACCTTCAGCGACGGCATATCCTCCTCGGTCGACCCGTTGTCCATCAGGAGGATCATCGGCATCTTCTGCCCGTAGCGGGCGTTGTCCTTGAGGGCGAAGTCAAGATCCCGCGTGACGTCTTCGATCTCGTAGAACGGCGCCTTGGATGGAGACCGCTTGAAGAGGAAATACTCCGCGTCGAAGTCCCCGCCGCTCTCCCGGAGCAGCGCGGTCACCGCCTGCTCGATCGCGACGGCAGCGCATATCCCGTCCGCATCCGCATGGTGCCGGAGGATGATCGGCCGCGCGGTCAGGACCGCCTTCCTGATCTCCTTCGCCACCCGGCGCATCTGCGGCTTGAGCGCGCGAAGGACATCGCTCTCCACGAGGAACGGGAGATCGACCGGTTCCGCGCGGAGATCGAGCGCCGCTTCGATCCGCTCCCTGACCCGCGCCGCATCCTCCGGTTCCAGGACCGCCATGGACCCGACCTCGATCTGGAGCTGGTTGTTGCGCTGCATCACCTCACCCGTGAGGCCGACGATATCCCCGAGTTCGACCTCCGGGTAGGCACGGACACCCGCCTCGATGAACGCGGCCGCGTTCGCGGTGCCGGACTCGTCCACGACCGTGAAGATCGTCGGCCCCGACGTCTGCTTGATCTGGGCGACCTCGCCCTCAATCAGGACCGTCCTGCCGATCTTTTTGCCGATATCGGCAAGGAGCACGCTCGTCGTCTTCTTGGTCACGTTCTGGGTCTGGTAGACCGTCGGCGTGACCTCCTCAAGGTCGATGTTGCCGTTGCTCCGGATCTGGAGGACGTGAACGATGATAGGGTCGCGCTCGCTATGCTGCACCTTCACGTTGCTCTTATGGACGAGCCCTTTGACCCGGTCGTTTAACTGGACGAAGACCCCGAACGGGGCGAATCCCTGCACCCGTCCAAGATAGGTCTTTCCTTCTTCCACCTCGTCGAGATCGCAGTTTGATCCGAGGCGGTAGACAATCGTATCTTCTGTATCAGTCATGGTAGTTCACCTGGTTATTCTTCGGGCACCCCGACGGCATACCCCGCAAGTTCATGCAACCGGCACTCACCGTCACGTCTGCCCTTTGCAATGATAATGTCACCGTTTTCCAGCCGGACCCCCTTCCCCGGCCGATAGACCCACCGGTCGCCGTGCTTGATGGCGAGGACGACCATCCCCGTCACCGTCCCAAGCGACGCCTCCTTGAGAGTCCTCCCCACAAGCGGCGACGATTCCGCCACGGGCATCCGGGTGATGATCTCGTCCGACTCCCGGACGATCTTCTTAAAGACTGGCGGGATCTCGATGTCGCGCAGGAGGACGTCGGCGATGGAGTGGGCGGAGTCGCTGATCGCCTGTGTAAACGCGGACATGTACAGGAGCCCCCGGAGATAGCGCACATCATCGATCTTTCGTGCCGCTTCAAGGATCCAGAGGTCCAGGTCGTAGCGCATATCATCAAGCGTCGAATCGAGGGCGACCACCTCGTGCGCCACCTCCTTGTTGTTGAAGAGCAGCGAAGTGTACGCGAGCCCTACGGAGAGCTCCGAGAGGTTCTTCATCTCGATGATCAGCCCGACCGCCCGGTCGAGGTCGTCGACCTCGCCGGCCGGCGGGGGTTCGACCCGGGGACGCTCCGCCGTCCCCGCCATCAGGGAGAGGATATCCGCCCCGGCCTCCGGACCCCGGGATATCAGGATATCCCCTATCTCCACCCGGGTGGTCTTGTCGGGATCGTAGATCCAGCCCTTTCCGCGCCGGATGGCGATCACCTGCATGCCCGTCGTGCTCTGGACTTTGAGGGCGCCGAGCGTGCGGCCGGCAAGTTCGCTGCTCTGGCTGACGATCACCCGCGTGACGATCTCTTCAGCCTCGGGAAAGACGCGCTTGAGTTTTGCCGGGAACCGGACGTCTTTCAGGATGAGTTTGGCTATGTCTGACGCCGAGTTTGCAATCCTCTCCGCCGCCTCGGCCACCTGGAGCATGCCGCTCATCGCCTCAGCCTCCTCGAGGCGTCTCGCGCCGAGAACACTCTGGATCCTGGCCTGATAGACCAGTTTGTTCATGCTCTCCTCGAGATTGATCACTTCGAGGGCTATCTCTTTACTGTCAAAGAGTATCGCAGAGTACGAGAGATCAACCATCAGCTCAGAGATGTCCTTCATCTCGATCAGGACGTCTTTGAAGCTGATCGGCTGGTATTCACGTTCCATCATGGGTCTGTCAACCGTTCTTCTCATATATCCTTTCACTACAACAGCAGGTTTATCACTGATACAAGCGTGGCTGCACCGATCAGGTCAATCAGGCTTGTGATGACAGGGATGCCGAAGTTGTCGGGATCGAGGCCGTACCGGAATGAAAGGCTCGCGGTGGCGTATGCCGCGCCGTTCACCAGGGTCATGACGATCAGACCCGCGACGAGGCTGATAGTGACCAGTATTCCAAGGCCGGGGCTGTTTAGCCCCATAAGCACCGCCGCACCGTGCGCTATGAGCGCCAGCAGTGGAAGCAGTATCAACGTATAGAGATAGGAAATGATAAAATGATGCACGACGCCGCGCCCGGGGAGGGGTGAGGGGGCAAGTTCGCCGGTGTGCATCCCGGTCGAGAGGCGCGACCCGAGAATACCGCCTATCGAACCGAGGCCGCCCATAAACGGCGGTATCAGGATGAGAAACGCCGCAAACGTCACCAGATCGTCAAGGTTGAGCGAATAGGTCAGCCCGGCCAGCGTACCGAGGACGCTGAGCGGGATGAGGAGGAAGAGGTTCTCCCGGACGATCGTCCCGATCCCTGCCGGCCGGCGCCGGGTGTAGAGCATGGCGGCGCCGGCCGCGGCGATCACGGCAGCCCCGAGCGCCAGGCGCGCCCAGGGAGGGAGCTGCACGACGAAGACCGCGGAGAGCACGAGGATCGGGAGCGTGACGACGTCCCCAGATGTGGTGACGGTCGGGGCGGCGATCATGTCGAGGTCGAGGCCGTAACGGTAGCTCGCAAGCGCAATGACCACGGTGATCCCCATCACCACGAGCCCCGAGACGATCCCGCTCGTGACCGAGATCAGCACGAGGTCGGTGATGCTCACCGTCGGGAGGCCGGACAGGAGGCTTGCCGCGTAGGCGAAGATGCCAAGGATGAATGCTATGAGGACGGTTATGATAAACGAGGCCCGAATGTTGTCGCCGAGGACGGATCCCTCCTCAAAGTCGATGGAGAAGACCCCAAGGTGCATCGACGACGAGAGACGGGATGCGAGGACCCCGGCGATGTTGCCCCGCATATCGATGATCGACGGCAGGAGCACCATCAGGCCGGGTATCAGCGCGAGGACTTCACGGGCGGAGCCGAGGTAGATGCCCGCAACGCTCGACGCGGCGGCGCTGACGAGCAGGGCACCAAGACCGGTCAGGACCAGACGGCGGCGGCTCTGGCTGCATAGACCCTGCTCCATCACCATCACCGTCCATTGTCATCAACTCCGAAAAGGGATCTCCAGCACCGCAAGATCGGCCGGGAGGATCACGTCTCCCTCATATTGTCGCTTTGCATCGCGTATATGGTTTGCTGTACTCGCATAGCGGGAACTGATGTGTACCAGGGCAAGCATGCGGGCGCCTAAAGCCGCCGCCGCTTCACCGGCCTCGCCGGCGGTGGAGTGCAGGACCTCCCGGGCGCGGTCGCTTTCCTGGTCATCGAACGTGGCGTCGTGGATCAGGAGGTCAGCGTCCCGGACCATCGCGGCGACCCCGGGCTGGTCCTGGATGGGCCGCGTGTCTCCGGTGTAGACGACCTTCCTCCCCGGGCGCGGTTCACCCAGCACGTCGCCGGGCCGGACCTCGGTCTCGACACCGCCGCGGACGACGCGGATCGTCTCCCCGCGCTGGAGCCGCCCGAAGAGCGGGCCCGGCGCGACGCCGAGGGCGATCGCCCGCTCGCGGTTAAACCTCCCGGGCCGCTCGTCCTCCTCCAGAACGTAGCCGAGCCCGGGAATGCCATGGAGTGTCGCAAACGCCCTGACGGTGTAGCCGTCGAAGGGTACGACCGAACCGTGCTCGAGGACGTGAGCGATGACGGGGAAACCCCGGGTGTGGCCGCCGATCCTCTGCACGAGGTCGACGAAGTCGTGGACCCACGGCGGGCCGTAGATCGGGAGCGGGTCGGTCCGCCCCATGAACCCGAGCGTCTCAACGAGCCCGAAGACGCCGAGGAAGTGGTCGGCGTGCCAGTGGGTGACGAAGACGGCGTCCACGGTGAACCCGGTCCGCGCACGCATCATCTGCTGCTGGGCGCCCTCCCCGCAGTCGAAGAGCAGGGTATCGGAGCCCCGCCTGATGAGGAGCGAGGAGGGGTTCCTTTGCGGCGACGGGAGCGCTCCCGCCGTGCCGAGGAAGTGGACGTGCAGGGTCTCGCCGGCTATACAAACCACTTCCTGAAGGTTGCAAGGCTCCGTTTGGCCTCCTCAAGCGTCCGGCCCTCGATCACGGCCGGGCCGGAGTAGTCCCGGGCGATAGCGCGCCCGACCTTCTCCCAGACGATCGTCCCGTCGCCGAGCGCGAGGTGCTCGTCAGACTGCCCGTGGTTGTCGTGGATGTGGAGATGATTGACCTTGCCGACATGCGCAAGGAACGCGTTGACCAGGCCGTTGGTATTCGCGTGCCCGACGTCGAGCGTGACTCCTATCCCGGGGATTCCCTCCGTGAGGCCGAGGATCTCCTCAGGGTAGCGGCAGAGGAAGTCTTTAATGCTGATCATGTTCTCGACGCACGCAAGCACGCCGTGGTCCTCTGCATATTTCCCGATCTCGACGAGTGCGGTCTTCTGCATCTCCCAGACCTTCTCGGGGACGAGTTTTCCTACGGGGGAGACAAACCCGGGGTGGATCGTCACCCGATCAGTCAGGTCGGCCGCATGAAGGATGCAGCAGCAGGTCTGGCGGATGGATTCACGCCAGATGGGGTAGTTCAGCGACGCGAGGTTTAAGTCGCTGTAGGGAGCGTGAACGGTCACGAGAAGGCCGGTACTCGCGAGGTTCTCCTGGATGGCGGCGAAGTTCCCGGGGTTGTCCAGGCGGTACTTCCCGTCGGCGACGATCTCCCACCCGGCGTACCCGATCTCCTCAAGGCCGAAGATCCAGTCGCGTGACTCCCAGACTTTCGATGAGGAGGAGAAGTACGGGGTAAGGCTCATGGCAGCCCTCCCAGGCGGCAAAGCAGGCCCCGGACCTCGGCAGCAAACTCTTCCAGCGTGCCCTCGTTCGTGATCCGGTAGTCCGCCTGCGCGAGAGCCCGCAGAAGCCCCCACCCGAGTTCCCGCTCGTCACGGGCCCGGAGTTCTCCGGCGGTGAGGGAGTCGTCCGACCGGCCCCGGTTCGCAAGCCTCCGATAGCGCGTCTCAAACGACGAGGCGATCGCAATAAGCGTGAAGTCGGGGAAGTGCCTCCGGAACGTCGCCACCTCGTAGTCTCCCCTGATGCCGTCCACGAGGACCACCGGGGCGGCCGTTGCCTCGATGACCGGGATGGTGATCCGGGCGACGGCGTCCATACCAAGGTCCGCGCGCAACTTCCCCGAGATTGCGCCGAGGTTCGCATCCGTCAGGGGAAGCCCGGCCTCCTTCACCTTCTCCCGTATCGCGTCTCCCATGACCACGACCGGGATCCCGAGGTCCCGGGCGATCCTCGATACCTCTCCTTTCCCGCTTGCCGGCATACCGACGATTCCAATGACCTTCATCAGGGATTCTCCGTCTTATTGTGCTATATCGAGAACAGCCGTGCCGGTGATCCGGACTCCTGACGCCGATGGTGCAGGTTGTGGCGGCCGCCACAAATATCTCCATGAATCTTGCGTTCCCGACGATATTATGCTTAACGTTACGGGGAGGGGCCCTGTCCGGGGTCGTACCCGACCTCACCGTCCTCCCTTGTCCGTATCCGGACCTTCCGCCCGAGCGGCGCTGCCGCCGCTTCGAGTTCCTGCCGGGTCAGGGGGACAAACCCCTCTGCCACCCCCTGCTGGAGGACGAGGGCGAGCCCGCAGGCAGCCTCTGCGATTGCCGGGAGATCGCCCTCGCGGCCCCGGAAGAGGGTGACCACGATCTCACAGGTTCCGAGGCTGCCGTCGGCCTTCGCCCGCCTGCAGGCGGCGAGCGACCGCTTCACCCCGTCGACGGCAGCCACGCCCAGGAGGTCGTCGTAGTGCTCCCACGTGGTCTTGACGTCGAGGGCGATCATGTCCACCAGACGCTCGCGGAGGAGTTCCTCGATCACCCGGGGGAACATGCCGTTCGTGTGCAGGCCGACGGAGAGCCCCATCCCGCAGGCGGCGGCGGCAAGGCGGATGAGCGCCGGCCCCTGCAGGGTCGGCTCCCCGCCGGAGAAGACGACGGCGCCGGCAACCGGGCGGGAACCCCGGATCATCGCGACGATCTCATCCAGGGGGCGAAGGTCCTCTCCGTTCTGGAGGGCGGCGTTATGGCAGTAGAAGCAGCGGGCGGGGCACCCGCGGAGGAAGACGGTGCAGGCCGCCCGTCCCCGCCAGTCGACGGTGCTGATGGGGACAAAACCCCCGAAATTGACGTACAAAGCAGTTCACCGGACGGTATACTGGTGCTCCTCGATCGCTTGTAAGCCTTGGCTTTCCGGCTACGAAACCGGGCCTGAATAAGAGTAAGTCAATCTTACTTGATGAGAAAACAACCATATCTTAGCCCAAATCCTAAAAACAAGCCTTTATCAACTATTTCTCCCAAATATACCGTCATGGGTCTCATAGAAGACGCCCGGCGCGGCGTCGTCACCGAGGAGATGCGGATCGTCGCAGCAGCAGAAGGCGTAACCGAGGATTTTGTCAGGCGCGGCGTGGCCGAGGGCCACATCGTCATTCCGGTATCCCCCTACCGGAAGGTCAAGATCTGCGGTATCGGCGAGGGGCTCCGCACGAAGGTCAACGCGAGCATCGGGACATCGTCGGACATCATCGACGTCGATATGGAGGTCGAGAAGGCGCGGCAGGCCGAGCGTGCCGGTGCCGATACGCTGATGGAGCTCTCCACCGGCGGCGATTTTGCAGCGATCCGGCGCCGGGTCGTCGGGGCGACCACCCTCTCGGTCGGGTCGGTCCCGCTCTACCAGGCGTTCATCGAGGCCGCCCGGAAGCACGGGGCGGTCGTCCACATGGAGGAGGACGACCTCTTCCGGATCACGGCGGAGCAGGCGAAGCTCGGGACCAACTTCATGGCGATCCACACCGGGATCAACTACGAGACGATGAAGCGCCTGCAGAACCAGGGGCGGCACGGCGGGCTTGTCTCCCGGGGCGGGGCATTCATGACCGCGTGGATGCTCCACAACGAGAAGGAGAACCCGCTCTACGCGGAGTTTGATTATCTGGTTGAGATCTTAAAAGAGCACGAGGTCACCCTCTCGTTCGGCAACGGTATGCGGGCGGGGGCGGTCCACGACGCGACCGACCGTGCCCAGATCCAGGAACTGCTCATCAACGCGGAGCTCGCCGACAAGGCGCACGCACAGGGTGTGCAGGCGATCATCGAGGGGCCGGGGCACATCCCGGTCGACGAGATCGAGACGAACGTCGTCCTGCAAAAGCGGGTCACGAACCGGAAGCCGTTCTACATGCTCGGGCCGCTCGTCACCGATATCGCGCCCGGCTACGACGACCGGGTGGCCGCGATCGGGGCCGCGCTCTCATCCTCCTACGGCGCCGACTTCATCTGCTACGTGACGCCGGCGGAGCACCTGGCGCTCCCCACGCCCGAGGAGGTCTACGAGGGCGTCATCAGTTCAAGGATCGCCGCCCACGTCGGTGATATGATCAAACTCAAGAAGCGGGACGCCGACCTCGAGATGGGGCACGCCCGCCGCGACCTCGACTGGGAGCGGCAGTTTGCGGTCGCGATCAACCCCGAACGCGCCCGCGCGATCCGGGCCGAGCGGATGCCGGCCGACGCCGACGCCTGCACGATGTGCGGGGACTACTGTGCGTTGAAGATCGTTGGAAAGCACTTTAACTTCTGATAGAGATCTGGTAGAGCGGGAGGGCGCTCCTCCGGGATCTCCTTTTTTGGGCATTATTTTCCGGATAGCAAAGGGTGCTCGTTCTTCCGGGTGGTGGACGGCACGGGCTGCAGAGCTATCGTGCTTTCTTGCTCTTTGCACGCATCGGAACGGTCACTATGGGCAAGTCCCGGTACAGTGGACCGTGGGGGTATCGCCCCTGTCTCCACCCTACAGATATGCCTGTAGCCCCACCCCGCCCGGCCTCCGGCCTCCTCCCCCGCCCGGACCAAAAACCGCACCATTATCCTCCTCCCCGCCCACATTCCCATAAGAGGATAGCCAGATGAAACCCGATAACGAAGAACTTATCAACGATTTTCTCGCCCACGCAGACGACCTCGGCGACGACATCACCGAAGACGTAAAGGAGATGCTCGGCACCGTGCCGTTCATCTTCACCATCCTCCGGGACCGGCCGGACACGTTCGCGCTCTCCGCCATCGCCGATTACCGGATCTCCCGGCCCGCCTCCCTCGATCCGAAGACCGCGGAACTCATCGCCGTTGCGGCTGCCGCGGGAGCAGGGGCGGACAGCTGCCTGAAAGTGCATATGGGGGCCGCCCTGAAGGAAGGCGCATCCCGCGACGAGATCCTCGACACACTCCTGATCGCCGCTATGATCGGGAAGACCCGGGTCCTCGCATCCTCCCTGCGCCGGTTCAGGGAGGTCTGCGATGCGGAGCAGGCTTCAAAGAAGTAGGTTGCACGGTCCCCATCCCCGAGCGTGCATATTTTATGGTTTGATTGAGCCAAAACTCCCTACAATGAGCCAGACAAAAGCGGCCCTCCGCCAGCAGGCAAAGGAAACCCGATCTCTCCTCTCCCCTGCAGAGATCGCCGAGAACAGCCGTATCATCAGACAAAGACTCCTCGACCTCCTCAACGGGTTTGATACCGTCATGGTCTACGCCTCAAAAACCCCGGAGGTCGAGACGAAAGACCTGATCGCGGACTTAAATCGCCGGGGCGTGCGGGTCGTCGTGCCCATCATCGAGCGGGAGACCGCGAGCCTCCGCCTCTCCTACCTGCCGGACCCCGCGGTCCTTCGCCCGAGCACGTTCAACGTGCCCGAACCGATCGGCCACGAACTCCCGGCCCGGCCGGCGGACATCGAGGCCGTCGTCATACCGATGCTCGCCTTCGATGCCGCAGGAAACCGGCTCGGCTACGGTGCCGGGTACTACGACCGCTTCCTCTGCCGCTACCCGCACCTGCAGAGGATCGGCATCGCATTCTCCTGCCAGAGGACGGAGAGCATCCCTGCCGACGAAAACGACGTGAAGATGGATTGCATCGTTACAGAAACGGGGATTACCCGGTACAACAGGAGGGGAATCACAGAAAACTATAAATAGCTGACATCACTTACCTATGGTAAACCTAAAAGGAGGAGATTGTTCACATGGCTAACACCGAATCCGTTGAGGTGACCATCAAGGAGGCGGCTCATGAAGACGCCGGCCGGGGGATCGCCAGACTGAGCATCGACACCATGAAGGCGCTCGGCCTTGTCAGCGGCGACGTCATCGAGGTTGAGGGGCGCCAGAAGGCAGCGACGCTCATATGGCCGGGATTCCCGCAGGACACCGGCAAGGCGGTCCTGCGCATCGACGGCAGCACCCGGAGCAACGTCGGAGCCGGGATCGACGACAAAGTCCGGATCAGGAAGACCGAGGCCGGATACGCAAAGAAAGTGACCATCCAGCCGACCCAGCCCATCCGCCTCGTGGGCGGCGAGCAGTATCTGGGAAGACTCCTCCGCGGCCGACCGGTCACGGAAGGGCAGCACGTCCGGGTCAGCATCCTCGGGAACCCGCTCACGTTCGTCATCGCGAAGGTGGCCCCGAAAGGCATCGCCATCGTCACAGAAGGCACCGAGATCGAGCTCAAGGAGACCCCATACGAGCCCGAGAAGGGAAGGCGCGAGGCGGCGACCGACGTCCACTACGAGGACATCGGCGGCCTTGACCGGGAACTGCAGCTTGTCCGGGAGATGATCGAGCTCCCGCTCCGGCACCCCGAACTCTTCGAGCGTCTCGGTATCGAGCCTCCGAAAGGCGTCCTGCTCTACGGCCCGCCGGGGACGGGGAAGACGCTGATCGCAAAAGCGGTGGCAAACGAGGTGGACGCCCACTTCATCACGCTCTCGGGTCCCGAGATCATGAGCAAGTATTACGGTGAGTCCGAAGAGCGCCTGCGGGAGGTCTTTGAGGAGGCGCAGGAGAACGCGCCTTCGATCGTCTTCATCGACGAGATCGACTCGATCGCGCCTAAACGCGAGGAGGTGAAGGGCGAGGTCGAGCGCCGGGTCGTCGCCCAGCTCCTTGCCCTGATGGACGGGTTGAAGACCCGTGGCCAGGTGGTGGTGATCGCCGCAACGAACCTCCCGGATATGATCGACCCCGCCCTCCGGCGCGGCGGCCGGTTCGACCGCGAGATCGAGATCGGCATCCCGGACACCAAGGGAAGACAGCAGATCTTCCAGATCCACACGCGCGGCATGCCGCTTGCCGAGGACGTGAACCTCGACGACTACGCCCGCTCCACGCACGGTTTCGTCGGCGCGGATATCGCGCTGCTCGCAAAAGAGGCAGCGATGCACGCGCTCCGCCGGATCATACCCCAGATCAAGATCGAGGAGGAGATCCCCGCCGAGATCATCGACGAGCTCCGCGTTACAAACGAGGACTTCCTCGAAGCGCACAAGCACGTCGAGCCGAGCGCGATGCGGGAGGTGCTCGTAGAGATTCCCGACGTCAAATGGGAGGACGTCGGAGGTCTCGATGACGTCAAGGCCGAACTTGCGGAGGCCGTTGAGTGGCCGCTCAAATATCCGGAGATATTCGCCTCTCTCGACACCGAACCCCCCCGCGGGATCCTGCTCTTCGGTCCACCCGGGACGGGGAAGACCCTCCTTGCAAAGGCGGTCGCAAACGAGAGCGAAAGCAATTTCATCTCCGTTAAGGGGCCGGAACTCCTCTCGAAATGGGTCGGAGAGTCGGAACGCGGCGTTCGTCAGGTATTCAGGAAAGCGAGGCAAGCTGCGCCTTCGATTATCTTTTTCGACGAGATTGATGCGCTCATGCCAAAGCGCGGAGCTTATATAGGATCATCGCACGTAACTGAAAGTGTGGTAAGCCAGATCCTGACAGAGCTCGACGGCCTCGAGGAACTGAACAATGTCGTGGTTCTCGGCGCTACCAACCGCCCGGACATGTTGGACGAGGCGCTGCTCCGCCCCGGCAGGCTGGACCGGATCATCTACGTCCCGCCGCCCGACCGGGAGGGCAGAAAGAAGATCTTCGAGGTGTACCTCAGGAACCGGGAGATCCTCGCAAACGACGTCAACATCGACGAACTGGTCGACAGGACCGAGGGTTACGTCGGCGCCGACATCGAGGCGCTGGTCCGTGAAGCAAAGATCTCCGCCATGCGCGAGTTCATCTCTGCGATGGGCAAAAAGAGCGAGGACGAACGGAAGAAGGCGATCGGCAACGTGAGGATCACCAGAAAGCACTTCGAGGACGCCCTCTCCCGCGTGAGAGGCACGCTCGATATCGACCGGCTCGAAGAGAACGAACGCCACTCCTGGCAGATCCTCTACAACCAGGAGCAGCGGTCGGCGCTCGAGGACGCCGTCTCGACCATCAACCGTGCCCGGATGCGGGAGACGGGGAAGATCGAGCAGGAAGTCAAGGACCTCACGCAGGCCCTGAAAGATGGGGTCTACGCGCGGAAGAAAGACTTCGGCGAGATCAAGCGCCTCACCAAGGAGTTGAAGACCAGGATCGAACGCCCGCTGCCGCAGACGGCGATGGCGTTCTGACGGGAGCGCCCTGCACCCATGAGGCGCTCCCTCCCCGGGGGCCGGATGCCCCCATCGGCAGGGAAAACGCCTCATGGAACAGGGGCTCAAAGAGCAGGGAGATCAGAACAGGCCGTTTGCCTACGGGTTCAAGATCGTCCTCCACGATGCCGGCAGAACCGAAACCCCGGCAGAGGAGGCGGAGCCGGTAGCACAGCCCGAAAAAGCATCTTCCGAGGGAACCATCGAGCCGATAGCAGAGATGTACACGACCGACGACGAGGTGACGGTGGCAATCGATCTCCCGGGTTTCGAGAAGGAGAATATTCACCTGTCACTCATCAACGGTACGCTGACGATCATCGCCGGCAACAGCCAGCTGACCTCGGTGGGGGTCCCGGCCGTGGATGCCGGCTCGATGCAGTCGAACTACAAGCACGGTGTCCTGGAGGTCAGGTTCTCGCGGGGCAAATCGATCAGGATCGACTGACCGGCGAGCCGCCCGCCGGGAGGCAGCGGGGATATGCCGGGAGGCCGCACTCCCACCTTCTTCCGGCCGCATCCGGGCAATCCCTCCCGGGTGCGACGCGCACCCGCCACCGGGCCTCCCGGCGCGGGCACCCAAAACCCCGCTCACGGCGATACCCAAATTGCTCATAGGCCCTATTTAGGCGGCATAACCGGTAAACAGCATCTAAACGGCCCCGCACCCGCCGCCGGGCACGCCTGCCACGACGGATCGGTTCGTGGAGGATAGAGACGATCCCTAAAATCGGTTGCCGTAGCCAACCCTTTTTCTAGGCAACAACACCTACATATACACGAATACCTATCTAGTAGTCGTAAGGGCTACGCCTTTCCAGGTAATGGTGATTGAATGGTTAAGACCACCGTGTCCGTGATTAAAGCAGATATCGGCAGTTTTCCGGGGCACTCCCGCACCCACCCGAAGCTCCTCGAGGTGGCCGCCCGGAGGCTCAAAGAGGCAGAGGGCAGCACCATCATCGACTCGTACGTCACCCACTGTGGTGATGACCTCGAGTTGATCATGACGCACACAAAGGGCGAGGACAACGAAGAGATCCACAAACTGGCGTGGGACATCTTCATGGAATGTGCCGGGATCGCGAAAGAGATGAAACTCTACGGTGCCGGCCAGGACCTGCTCGGAGATGCGTTCAGCGGCAACGTCAAAGGGATGGGGCCCGGTGTCGCTGAGATGGAGTTTGAAGAGCGGGGTTCCGATCCGGTCCTGGTCTTCATGGCCGATAAGACCGAGCCCGGGGCGTGGAACTACTTCCTCTACAGGATCTTCGCCGACCCCTTCAGCACGTCCGGCCTCGTCATCGACCCGTCGATGCACCAGGGGTTCACCTTCGAGGTCCACGACGTCATGGAGAAGCGCAGGATCCTCTTCAACACGCCCGAAGAGTCCTACAGCCTCCTCGCCTACATCGGAGCACCGAGCCGCTACGTGATCAAGTACGTCCGGAAGAAGGACGGCACGGTTGCGGCATCCACGAGCACCCAGCGGCTGAACCTGATGGCCGGCCGCTATGTGGGGAAGGACGACCCGGTTATGGTCGTCAGGGCGCAGAGCGGATTCCCGGCGGTCGGCGAGGTCATCGACCCCTTCAGGACGCCCATTCTTGTGGCCGGGTGGATGCGCGGCTCGCACCACGGGCCGTTCATGCCGGTGGGCGTCTGTGACGCGAACTGCACCGCATTCGACGGACCGCCCCGGGTCATCTGCCTCGGGTTCCAGGTCAGCAACGGCAAACTGATCGGGCCTGCAGATATGTTCGACGACCCGGCGTTTGACCGCGTCCGCGACCGGTGCTGCGAGCTCTCCGATGTGCTCCGGGCTCACGGGCCGTTCGAACCGCACCGCCTCTCGCTTGAGGAGATGGAGTACACCACCCTCCCGGGCGTCGAGAAGCAGTTCAAGGACCGCTGGGAAGATCTTCCCGAATAACCCTTTTTCTGTTTTGCAGACTCCGGAAGGGGTCCTGCCACCCGCCTCCGTCGCGGGCGGGGGGTACCCCCGGCTGTGTGACGAGCCGTCCATACGTCCGTTCGGCGATGCGGTCGCGCGCGTCACGAGCTGCACACCGTTGCCTCTCGCAAAGACCTGTGTGGTCGTTGGCGGTCCGCTTCAGGTCCCGATGCCGCCAGAATGCACCGAGCCGGCGCACCATGCCCGCCGGGCCCCTCTGGTGTCCGCGCGAGAGAGACGGTCCCACCTCTCGTCATGAGGGTTCATCCGCCGATCCGGGGCTGAAAGGTCAGAGCGAGTCGAGGCTGACCGCGCTGAACTCGTCGGTGACCGCGTTGATGTCTTTTACGCCGAACGCGGTCTGGACCGTGGCAAGTTCGAGGTCGCGCGCCGCGTCGCACATATAATCGATGATATCGACCGAGAGCTCGCGTCTCTGTTTGGACTTGCGGAGCTGGTCGACGAGAAACGCCATCCTCTCGGGAGACTCCATGCGGAGCTTGGCGAGGCTCACGACGCACATATAGATCCGGGTCAGGTTCCTGTCCGTCCCGGTGATGGTATCGAAGAAGTTCCGGAGGACCTGCGCCTGGTAGACCTCGCCACTCATGGTGATCGGATATTCCTCAATTCGATATTAAAATCTGCCGGTTTATATTCTCCCGCGAGGACACGGATGAGGGGGCCTGCCCCTCTCCCCGGCGCCGGGTTCACTTCCGGACGCTGACGATCTTGATGATGTCGCCGGTCTTCAGTTCGAGGGTATCCTTGACCCGCATCCCGGTCTTCGCGTCGATGGCGTAGAGGAACCCCTCGCCGATATCGGTATGGACCTGGTAGGCGAGGTCGCGGGGGGTCGACCCGCGCTTCATGAGGAAGGCATCGGGGAGCACCCGGCCCTTGCCGTCGGTGAGTTTATGCTCGTCCTCGACCGGGAAGACGACGATCATATCAAGGAGGTTGAAGACCGCGGCATCCAGCGCCTGCTGGACGCCGGTGCCGTCGAACCTCTGCATGAACTCTGCCACCTTTGCGAGCCCGGCACGCTGCGCCGCGCTGAGGCTTGTCTCCGGGTTTGCCGTGAAACTCGGGTCCCCGGGAATGTAACGGATGAACTTCCCCTCCGCGGCCATCCGGAGCGCGAGTTCTCCGGCAGCGCTCGCGAAGACGACGTCGTGTTTCGCGAGCCGGTCCAGGCACTCCTTCGGCGCCAGGTCGGCTTTGTTCCCGACGATCAGCATCGGCTTGCTGATCGCCATCAGTTCCCGGCAGAACCGGATGAGGCCCTCCTCCCCGGCAGTCCGGAGGTCGACACCCGCCCCCTCAGTGGCGTCGCGGACGTGCTCGAGCGTCACCCCGAGGCCGGCAAAGGTATCGGCGATCGCGGCGGTGAGGGAGAAGTCCCGCGCCTGGGCCTGCCGCTGGAGTTTCGCCCAGTTGCGCGAGAGAATGCCGTACATCCACATCGAGAACTCGTATTGGAGGAACTCGATGTCCTTTACAGGGTCGCGCGATCCGATACCGACCGGGTTCCCCTCGGCGTCCGTCCCGCCGCTGGCATCGACGATCTGGAGGATCGCGTCCGCCTGCCGGAGGTTGTCGAGGAACTGGTTCCCAAGCCCCCTCCCCTTGTGCGCCTCGGGCACGAGGCCCGCCACGTCGATCAGCCCGATGGGGACGAACCGGACCCCGTCGAGGCAGTTCCCGCACGGGACGTGCATCTCCCGGCAGGGGCAGGCGGTCCTGACGTATGCGACGCCGTGGTTGGCGTCGATCGTCGTGAACGGATAGTTGGCGATCTCTACCTGGGCCAGGGTCGCCGCCCTGAAAAACGTCGATTTGCCGCAGTTAGGTTTTCCTGCAATGGCCAGTGTGATCATGAGCAACTCCTATCTATATTGCACCGTTCGGCTTGAGAGTAGTGTTGGGTTATGCACCATTTATCTTCTTCTTTCACGGATTGTGCGGCCCGGATTGTGCCGTTCAGGAGATTGCGGCCGAAAGCCCCGCCGGATCGATGCTCGTCCGCCCTCCCCGCCGCGATCCCGCACACCGCCCCATCTCCCCGAAAATCATCCTCCGGGGCCGGGACGGGGGATTCAATAAGGAGCGGGAACAACATGACTGCATGGGCTTCGTAACCAGAAATACCTACTACTTCGATGCCCCCGGTGCACAGAACACTGCCGACGCCGCCCGGTTCGCCGTCGAGAGGGCGCAGGAGCTCGGCGTCAGGAAGATCGTCGTCGCGAGCACCAGCGGCCGGACGGCGCTGGCCTTCCAGGATGCCATGAAGGAGACGGACCTTCGCCTGATCGTCGTCACCCACGTGGTCGGTTTCTCAAGACCGGGCGAGTGGGAGTTTTCCGGGGAGGCGGCGGAGACCCTCCGGGCAGCGGGGGTAGCGATCGTCACCGGCACGCACGCGCTCTCCGGGCTTGAACGCGCGATCTCCCGCTCCCCGAGACTCGGCGGGAGTTCGCGCACCGAGGCGGTCGCCGAGGCGCTGCGGCGCGTCGTTGCGGTCGGCCTGAAGGTCGCGGTGGAGTGTGTCCTCATCGCGGCAGACCAGGGCGTGGTCGGCGTCGACGAAGAGGTGATCGCGGTGGGCGGCACCATAAGCGGCGCCGATACCGTCTGCGTCATCCGCCCGGCGCATACCGCATCGTTCTTCGACCTGCAGGTCCGCGAGATCGTCGCCATGCCGAGAGTCCGGTGACGATGACGCTCAACTCGCTCTCCAGCGCCGCCGGACTCCTCCGGCAGCACCCCATCCTCTGGTCGGTCGGCATCGTCATGGGCGCCCTCGGGGTCATCGACCTCGTCGTCCCCGTGTACGGCGGGACCTTCTACGCCGAGCCCCTGGCACTCCTGCAGGTCCTCGTGATGCCGTTTTTAGCCGGCGGGGTCTACGGCACGATCAGGGAGGACTCGTTCTCCGCCGGGGAGTTCCTGCAGTCCGGCCGCACCTACTACTTCCGGATACTCCTGCCCGCGCTGCTCATCTTCTTTGCAGCCGTCCTGACGGTCTTCCTGCTCGCGGTCCCGCTCGCGCTTCTTGGCGCCGGTGCCGCCTCGGGTATGGCGCCGCTCCTCTTCGGGGTGCTCGTCTCGATCGTCTTCTTCACGTTCTTCTACGACACCGTGGCGGTCTTTGAAGAGACGAACGTCTTTGAGTCGATCCGGCGGAGCATCGAGTTCGTCATGAACAACCTCGGCAGCGTCCTCATCTTCTACCTGGTAAACATCGTCGTCCTCGTGGGCATCGGCTTTGCCGGCCTCGTCGCCATCTCCGCCCTGCTTGTCGACAAACTCGAACCGCTCACCCGCATGAGCCCCCCCGAACTCCAGGCGGTGACGCCGCAGGACCTCCTCGGGCTTATCGGGACCGAGGGGATATGGATCATCGCGGCCGTCTATGCGGTCGTGATCGTGCTCTTCTCGGCCTTCCTCTACGCTTACAAGGCGAGTTTCTTCCGGAACCACGCCGAAGGCATCCGCATACAGCAGGGAGAGTACGACGAGAAGGGCCGGTGGTATAAGTACTGACGGGTGCCTCACGGGGGCACCCACGTGGTTTGGGGCGGCCGGGCTCTCGATCCCGGCCCGGCCCTCTAACATCGGTTGCCGGTTATAGGCCGCAGCACCACCGATCATCAGCAGTCGCTAAATTTCATCATCGATGAACGCCTTATGATCACTCACCCATCGCCGGTTTCCTCCAGCATCCGGGCGACTGTCTCCAAAAGAGAGGGAGATGTTGTTCGATGACGTTCCAGACACGCAGGGGATTGACGCTGAGGTACTGGTGCACAAGGATATTTCTAAACCCGGAAATCCCAGCCAGTCGATCTCCGGATGGTTTGCCTTCAGGTCTTCGTCGAGGCGTTGCGTGGACTCGGCAAGAATCTGGAGGTTATGGAGGACGGCATCCTGTATCATCTCATCGGCAAGAAACGCCTTCTTCCCACCGTGGGTATACCTCGTGATCCGTCGGTGCACTCCCTGATGTGGAGCAGGTAGAGCGTGGCGTCCTTCACAGCGGCACCGCCTCTGCCATCACCCGGTCCCTGATATACCAGTGCAGGGATACAGGCTCGGCAACATCGACGGGAATCCCTAGCAGTGTCTCCAGAACCGACTCCAGGGCAACGAGGTCGAGGAGACTCCGATCCGGTTCGAGGTCGATCAGGAGGTCGAGGTCGCTCTCCGCTTCCGCCTCCCCGCGCACAACGGAACCGAAGATACGGACGTTCCGTGCGCCATGGCGTGCAGCGATCTCGCAGATCTGGTCCCGCTCGGCCATGACCCGCTCTAAGATCTCTGCCCCATCCTTCATGCCATCACATCTGGGAATATAGAGGACAAACCCCTTGAAACTTCCCATGCAATCGATCTTCTGGTTCGGGTTGCCTGCCGCAACCACTCCGTTCTCCGCGAAAATCTCGCAAGGCGGTAACACTCTTGCTGTGCCGGGTATTTCACCGTTGACGCAGGTTGTTGTCCAGCGTAATTCGGCCCGGTCCTCTAACATCGGTTGCGTGCCGCAGCACCACCGGAGAATTGCCGGGAGCGCGCCTTCGGCGGCTCATACCAGGAGATAGATCAGCATCCCAGAGACCCCGCCAAAGAACGTGGCGGTGAGGTTCGTGCCCGAGTTCCCGATTCTGCCGCTGTTTTCGAGCGTTGCGCCCACCAGGCTGTCGACGTTCGTGCCGACAAAGCCGGCGACGACCGTGACGACGGCCATCCGGGGGTCGGCGACGCCCATCACCCAGGCGGCGGCGGCGACGATGGCGGATGCGGCGACGGCCGCAACCTCGCCCCGCAGGGTCACCCCCCCGTTCGTCCCCCGGGGCACCGGCCGGAGCGTCGTGATCAGGTAGGGCGTCTTCCCCGTGACCCCGATCTCGCTTGCGGCGGTATCGGCGGCGGCGGAGGCGACGCTCCCCATGAAGAGCGCCGCAAACGCCGGGTTCCCGGTTACGCCGTAGAGTATGGCGGCGCCCGTTGCCACGAGGCCGTTTGCAAAGACGTTGAAGTAGCCGCGCACACCCGCGTGCTCCTGGGCGACCCCGAGCCTCTCCTTATCGGCGTAGCGGTACCGGGTCGCCCCGGCGCCGATGATGAAGAAGGTGAGCATGATCAGGAACCACCGCACGTCCGCAAAGACGATGAGGATGATCCCGATCATGGCACCCGAGAAGAGGCCGCTGACGTCGGCCACCCGGAACCGGTAAGAGGTGTAGCCGAACCCGAACGCTATCACGGCCGCGGCGACGAGGATGGTCAGGTCGACCTGGAAGTTGATCTCCTCAAAGAGGAACATGGTCATCGCGACACCGAGCGCCTCGATCATCAGGGCATCGTCCCGGTTCCGGAGGACCGCCCGGAGCAGCACCGCGGCGACAACCCCCATCACGACGACGAGCGGAGCGCTGTACCGGAGGTAGAGCATCACCGCAAGCGATACGCCGATGGCGGCAGCCAGGTGGTAGAGGTAGGACGCCGGTCTCCCTCCCGTGAGCCGGAAGGCGAGCTCGCCGATGACGACGATGCCGAGCGTGCAGGTGAAGACGAACGTCGAGAGCCACCCAAGCCCGTAGAGTGCGGCGAGCGCGATGATCGAGAGCGAGACGTACCGGGTGTCCCGGATGAGGAAGAGGACGAGCGAGAACGGGATGAGGAGGAGGGTGAGCAGCCATGCCGGCTGGAGCAGGGGGGCAAGGCCTATAAAGGCGAGGGTGAGCACCGATGCCAGGACCAACCCCAGCGGCTTTGTCATTCGTATACCTTTGGCGGTGCAGGGAAAAAGCCTTTAGGGTCGAACGTCCGCCCTCTTCCCTCTCCCGGGAGGTGAAAGCCCTGACGGGAGCGGCGGGCCCGGATAGGACACGGCGCACCCGGCGACGCCAAACCTCCGTCGAACAATATATTTCACAGGAACGAGAGAGATCATACGCTGAAAATGTCGCCGTCACACCAACTACCAAAAAACTACGATATCGAAGAAGTGGAGAGGCGCTGGCAGAATACCTGGCGGGATGAGGAGAACTATTTCGATCCCGATTCAACGAAACCCCGGTTCATCATCGATACGCCGCCGCCGTACCCCACCGGCAACTTCCATATCGGGAACGCCTTAAACTGGTTCTACATCGACTTTGTCGCGCGATACAAGCGTATGCGCGGCTTCAACGTCATGTTCCCGCAGGGGTGGGATTGCCACGGCCTCCCCACCGAGGTGAAGGTCGAGGAGACCTACGGGATCACCAAAAACGACGTACCGCGGGATAAGTTCCGGGAGATGTGCCGCGACCTCACGCTTTCGAACATCGAGAAGATGCGGGCGACCATGCGACGACTCGGGTTCTCCACCGACTGGAGCCACGAGTACGTCACCATGCTCCCGGAGTACTACAAAAAGACCCAGGCATCGTTCCTGCAGATGCTCAAAGCCGGCGACATCTACCAGAGCGAGCATCCGGTGAACTTCTGCACCCGGTGCGAGACGGCCATCGCGTTCGCCGAGGTCAACTACGCCCCCCGCACGACCACGCTCAACTACTTCGACTTCGACGGCATCGAGATCGCCACCACCCGGCCCGAACTCCTCGCGGCCTGCGTCGCTGTGGCGGTCCACCCCGACGACGAGCGGTATCGCGGGATGAAGGGGAAGACGCTCGCGGTCCCCATCTTCGGGCACCGTGTGCCGGTCATCGAGGACGTCGCGGTCGATCCGGGCTTCGGCAGCGGCGCGGTGATGATCTGTACGTTCGGGGACAAGACGGACGTCTACTGGTGGAAGCAGCACGATCTGGACCTTCGGAAGGCAATCGACCGGCAGGGCGTCATGACCGCTGTAGCGGGCCCCTACGCCGGGATGTCGTCGGATGCCTGCAGGCAGGCGATCCTCCGGGATATGGACGAGGCGGGGATCCTGAAGCGCCAGGAAGAGCTCGAGCAGCGGGTGGGAACCTGCTGGCGGTGCAAGACCCCGATCGAGATCCTCTCGGAGCGCCAGTGGTTTGTCCGGGTCCACCAGGACGAGATCCTTGAAGCGGCCCGGAAGATCACCTGGCTGCCGGAGCATATGTTCACCCGGCTCGAGAACTGGGCGGAGTCGATGGAGTGGGACTGGTGCATATCCCGGCAGCGGATCTTCGCGACGCCGATCCCGGTCTGGTTCTGCGACACCTGCGGCGAGATGATCCTTCCGGCCGTGGAGGACCTCCCGGTCGACCCGACGGCCGACACGCCCAGAGCCCCCTGCCCGCGGTGCGGCGGCACCCGGTTCACCGGCGAGAAGGATGTGCTCGACACCTGGATGGACTCGTCGATATCGGCGCTCCATGTCACCGGGTGGGACGGGAGCGGCAGACCGCCGCTCTTCCCGGCGCAGCTGCGCCCCCAGGGGCACGACATCATACGGACATGGGCGTTCTACACGATCCTCCGGTCAAAAGCCCTGGTCGGCAGCCATCCCTGGGACCAGATCCTCGTCAACGGCATGGTGCTCGGGGACGACGGGTTCAAGATGAGCAAGAGCAGGAACAACATCATCTCCCCCGAGGAGGTCGCCGGGAAGTACGGGGCGGACGCGCTCAGGCAGTGGGGTGCCGGAGGCGCGGCGATCGGCTCAGACATCATGTTCAACTGGAACGACGTCATCGCCGCATCAAGGTTCCAGACCAAACTCTGGAACATCTTCAGGTTCGTCATGGGGCACCTGGAACGGGAGACCGATCCGGCGGCGCCGGTGACGGAACTCATCGACCGGTGGCTCCTCGTCCGGCTCTCCGATACCGTTCTGGAAGCCACCGCCGCGATGGAAGGCTACCAGTTCGACCGGGCGCTCAGGGCGATCCGGGAGTTTGCCTGGAACACCCTCGCCGATGACTACATCGAGATCGCAAAGGGCCGCCTGTACGCGGAGGAGGACGGCAGGGCGAGCGCCGCGAGCGCACTCCGGACGACCATGGACGTCCTCTGCCGCCTCCTCGCCCCGATCATACCGCACTTCGCCGAGGAGTGCTACCATACCCTGACCGGAAGGAGCGTGCACAAAGAGGCCTGGCCCGACTTTGCCTACGCTGACGACGAAGCGCGGCGCCACGGCGACCTCCTCGTGAAGACGGTCGCCGAACTCCGGCGCTACAAGCACGACCGGGGCATGGCCCTGAACGCGCCGCTCGGCCACGTGACGGTCTACGCGCCGGAGCCGGTCGACGACGCCGGCGACGC
>JAGVUK010000213.1 GCA_019136335.1 Methanomicrobiales archaeon | reverse complement strand
GATCGAGTGGAGGAGCGTCCCGACCATCAGGACCATCCCGATGTCACGGATGTGGCGGCGCATGGCGTCCTGCGCCGCGACGACGTCCGTGATCGTGTCGGGGAGCGGCCCGTCGTCCCGGATAGAGCCAGCGAGCACAAACGGGATATCCCTCTTCACGCACTCGTACATGATCCCCCCGGTCACGACCCCCCGGTCGACCGCGTTCTTGATGGACCCCGCCCGCATGATCTCGCTGATGGCGTAGATGTGGTGTTTGTGCCCGCCGGTGATGAGCGTGCCCGTCCTGACGTCCATCCCAAGAGACGTGCCAAAGAGGTTGGACTCGATATCGTGCGTCGCGAGAGCGTTCCCCGCGAAGAGCACGTCGATGTAGCCCTTGCGGATCATCGCCGCAAGGGCCCCGGCCGCCCCGGTGTGGACGATCGCCGGGCCGCCGACGAGCGCGATCTTTTCCCCCTCATTCTTCATCGCGAGGATCTCGCGGGCGATCTTTGCGATGATCGCCTCGCTCGGCCGCTCCGACGAGACGGTCCCGTGCATGAACTCAAACGTGCTGACCTTCCGCGGCCGCTCGGGGTAGATCACCCGCACCCCGGCCTCGCTCACGACGACGGCATCACCAGCCTTTATCTTCGCTATCGGCTTGCAAAAAGCCCGTCTCTCCGTCTCATCGACCACGATGTGGCAGTCCATCTCGATATGCTCGACCGGCAGCCACTCGTCCTGATATTTCACGAACGTCGGGTGGTTGGTGGTCGAGTAGAACCCTTTCGGGAGGATCCGGTCGCCCTCTGCCGGTACAAGGGTGACGTCGCTGATCTCGGGAGTGCGTGCGCCGAGCCGGTGCAGCTCGGAGAGGATATCATCAAGTTGCCGCTCGGTGGGTGCCGTCACGCGCAGCCGCGCGTAGCTGGTGTCCGTCTTCTGCTTCCCGACGTTGAACGTGAGGATCTCAAACTCCCCACCCATATCCATGATCCTGTCAAACACGAGAGTCATGATGCCCGAATCGATGATATGCCCCTCGAGTTCGATTTCCCGGCAGGATTCCATATATAGAGATCGGCGATAGTCCGATAATACAGTTTCTCCCAAAAAACGATTGTCCAGGAGCGATGCTCCCGGAGAGCAAAGTTCGCAAAGACCGAAGGCCCCTTATGCGGCCGTCCGCCGGGAACTACGGGACCCGCTTCTGGCAGAGATACTCCTGCACCAGCGCCAGCTCCTCGCGCGTATTGATGTTGAAGACGAGCCGGCGATCGTGCAGGAGGAGGCGCAGCTCCTCCTCCGGGCCGTCGAGGCCGCCCGCCGTCAGGATGTTGATCCCGGCGGGGCAGGCCGGCACGCCGTCGACCGTCTCCATGTACTGCGTGCGGCAGCCGTGCTCTTCGCAGAGGTCGCGCGGCACCCACGTGGAGCATGCCGGCGTTCCCGCCCGGCGCCAGGCGTCCTCGACGCCGGCGACGATATCGGGGGCAAGGCAGGGCAGGTCGGAGACGCAGGTGAAGAAGGGCGTTCCTGCTTCTCCGAGGTCTTCCGCCGCCGCACGGATATCCTCGACGTAGCCAAGCCCTTCGGCTTCATACAGGGCGACCCCCTGCGCCCGGCACCAGTTTTTGGTGAACGGTGTCCGGTGCGAGGCGACCACGACCACCTCGTGCCCTGTGGACGCGAAGGCGTCGATGACGCAGGAGAGCATGGGCTTTCCGCAGATGGTGACGAGCGGCTTCTCACCCATCTGGAGCCGGGAACCCTGCCCCCCGGCCATGATCAGGACAAGCATGCTTCGAGCGCCTCGACGAGTTGCCGGTTCTCCTCGTGGGTCCGCACCGCCACGCGGATGTGGCGGGGTAGCCCGAACGACCGGCAGTCACGGACGAGGATGCCGTGGGAGAGGAGCCGCCCGGCAAGCCTCGCCGCCTCCTCCGGGACCTCCATCAGGATGTAGTTCGCAGACGGGGGCTCGTACGCGAGACCGAGGCCCTTGAGGCGGCCGCAGAGCCACTCCCGCTCCCGGGCAATCCTCTCCCGCGAGCGTTCGAGGTCGCCGTAGTGCCGGAAAGCCTCGATGGCGAAGGCCTCGGCGAACGCGTTCACCGTCCAGGGAAGGCGCACGGTCTCCACCCGCTCGATGAGTTCGGGCACGCCGAACCCGTACCCGAACCGGATGCCCGGCACGGTAAAACTCTTTGTCAGGGAGCGCAGGACAAAGAGGCTCTCGTGGGAGAGATCGACGACGCTCTGGCGCGGGTCGGCGAGCTCGATAAACGCTTCGTCGACGAAGAGATACCCTCCGCCTTCCGCCGTCTCGGCGAGCAGTCCGAGGACTTCCGGGCGGGTGCAGAGCCTGCCCGTCGGGTTGTTCGGGTTGCAGAAGAACCGGACGGCGGCGGCGCTCTCATCAGCCGTGCACCGGGCACCGGCGAGCCTCGCCGCCATCTCGTACTCGGCAAACGTCGGCGGCCTGATGCAGGCGACGTCCCCGTCGTCGAGCACGGCGGAACAGAACGCGCGGATAAGTTCGACGGACCCGTTGCCTACGGTGATCTCCGCCGCATCGCGACCGAACGTGCTGCCGATCGCCTCTTTGAGCGCCTCATAGCGGTCGTCCGGGTAGTCTTTCAGCACCGAAGGGTCCGGTGTCCAGGGGATATCGGGAGGATACGGGTTCACATTAGCGCTGAAATCGATCAGCTCGCCTCTCTCCCGCGTGCGGTGCCAGCGTACCCGGCCGCCGTGTTCCATCCTTTCAGGGAGGTTTTCTCTCATAACTGTGGCAATCCTGTGAAGGTACGTTGTCTGCTGCTATCCATAAAACCGTTATGCCGGGCCCCGATTCATTTCAGAAGATTTTTATATCATACCGGTAGTATTATGCCTTATCTGATGCAGTCAGACAAAGAGATTACGATTGTCTGACAAATGGCAGACTTCAGGCTGCTAGATGTCAGATATGAGTGATTGAGATGATGGATCGGATAACTATCAGATTGCCCCGGCAGCAGGTTGAAATGCTCGAGAGGCTGGTGGAGGCCGGCGAGTTCCCCACGGTATCGGAGGCCGTGCGGTATTCCGTCAGGGGGCTTCTCGAGAGACATGGCAACCGTGCCCTACGCGAGGCCGAACAGATTTCATTCCAGGTTTAGGAGGTATTAGATGCAGACAATCATCAATGAGGCATTGAAACATGCAGAACGAGAGAAGTACCTGAAGGCAGACTCGGGCGAGGATGAGGACGATATCCTCGGCCAGCCACGCATCGTCATCGTGGGGTGCGGCGGCGCAGGCAACAACACCGTCAACCGCCTCTACCACATGCAGGTCAGCGGTGCGGAGACGATCGCAATCAACACGGACAAACAGCACCTGGACATGATCCAGGCCGACAAGAGAGTGCTTGTCGGCAAATCGCTCACCAAGGGCCTTGGGGCCGGCGGGTTCCCGGATGTCGGCAGGCGTGCAGCCGAGATGGCCCGGCCGACCCTCGAAGGCCTGCTCTGCGACGCGGACCTTGTCTTCATCACGGCCGGCATGGGTGGCGGGACCGGCACGGGGACGGCCCCGGTCGTCGCGCAGATTGCAAAGGAGCAGGGGGCAATCGTCGTCGGCATGGTCAGCTACCCCTTCCAGGTCGAGAAAGCCCGGCTCCTCCGCGCGGAAGAGGGGCTTGAACAGCTCTCAGCCGCCGCCGACTCGGTCATCGTGCTCGACAACAACCGTCTCATCAAGTTCGTGCCGAACCTGCCGCTCGGTCAGGCGTTCTCGGTCATGGATCAGCTCATCGCGGAGACCGTCAAGGGCATCAGCGAGACGATCACGGAGCCTTCGCTCATCAATATCGACTACGCAGACGTGCGTGCCATCATGAGCAAGGGCGGCGTCGCCGTGATGCTCGTCGGAGAGAGCAAGCAGCAGAACAAGGCCGAGAGCGTCGTCCAC
>JAGVUK010000248.1 GCA_019136335.1 Methanomicrobiales archaeon | reverse complement strand
CGGTCCTTCTGGATATCGAGGTAGACGAGCGTGTGCAGGTTGCAGGCGAGGTTTGCCGCGATCGTCTCGACGGGCGCCGTCGGGAACCACCCCTTCGCGGGGAACGGCACCGAGCAGGACTTCCCGAACCGGTAGTTCTGGAGCCCCGAGAGGCCGCAGACGGCGCTCGATATCGACGAGGCGTGGATGATCGAGGTCGCAACGCCGGCGGCGGCCGCCCGCATCCGGAGGTCGGCGTGCGTCGTCGAGACCATGGGGTCCCCCCCGGTCAGGAACGCCACCCGCCCCCGGAGAGCGCGCTCGATGATATCGCGGGGGTCCTGTTCGACGTCCTCGCGCGCGAGCACCCGGATCTCCTTGCCGAAGAACGCTTCCATCTCAGCAACGTCCGTCCCCATCAGCCGCGACGTGTAGGACTCCAGGTAGACGGTGTCGGCGTTCCTGACGCACTCGAGCCCTTTGACCGATATATCTCCGAGATCATAGAGACCGAGGCCCACAAACGTCAGCATGGCAGGATCGCTCCGGGACAGGGCATCATCGTCATTCCTCAACCGTCAGCGTTCCATCGTCGTAGAAGTAACGGATCCAGGGGGTCGTCCTGCCGCGGACGCCGATGACGCGGAAGTCCCGCTCCACCGGCTGCCGCCCGTCGTCCGTCCTCACCTCGACGACCATATTCATCAGCTGCTTGATCGTGGCTACCGTCCTCTCGTCGAACGACTCGCTGTTGAGGACATAGATGCCGATCCCCTCAAGCTTCTTCATCCGGTTCGTGATGACGTGGAGGAACTTGAAGGTCACCTCCAGCCGCGCGTACATGAGAAGGGTCGAGACCGAGTTGACGCAGAGCCGGATCGGCGGGGGCATCGGCCCCGGGGGATCGGCCGTCACCCCCTCCTTCCACATATCCTCGACCATCCGGGAGAGTTTGATCCCCATGCTGGTCAGGTCGAGAGGACTCGTGACAAACTTCGCCTTCGCCGTATCACGCAGGGTCGGCACCGAACTCTTCGTGACCGCATCGATGATCCCGATCTGGCTCCTTTTTGCGCCCTGCTTCCGGAACGCACCCATGACGTCGGCCGCACGCTCGTCCGTCGAGATGGCGACCGTCCATTCCCCCGCCCGGGGGCAGGCCATCCGGTAGGCGAGGTGCTCCGCGTAGGTCAGGGGCGGCGCCAGGATGAGGACGTTCGAGGCGGCCCGCAGGCCCCCAAACTCCCTGTCGATCACCGGGATGCCGGTCTCGTAGCGATACATATCAGCAGAGTATCTATGCCAGGATACGGTACATAAGGCCTCCGATGAGAAGGCCGAGGGCGACGGTGTAGAGCGTGACCGCGAGCGTGATCCGGGAGCCGACTTCCCGCAGGAGGACCGTGATGGTCGCAAGGCAGGGGACGAAGAGGACGGTCACGACCGCAAAGATGTAGAGCTGGAGCGACGAAAGCACCGCCCCGAGATCGGCGGTCCCCGCAAGGATGGCAAGGGTCTCAAACGCCATCTCTTTCCTGAGGATCCCAAAGACAAGCGCCGTCGCCGAGTAGCCGGGGAGGCCGAGGAGGGCCATGGTGTAGGGCTCCACGAGCTGCTCAAAGATTGCCATGAACCCGAAGAACTCAAGCAGCCCGAGGACGACGCTCCCCGCGAGGAGGAGGGGCATCGCGATGAAGAGGAACTCCGAGAGGCGTGACCAGGCTTTCTTCATCACCAGCCGCGCGTCCGGCCGGCGGAGCGGCACCATCTCCATGATCATCCCGAACTGCTCGCCCGGGGTGACGCGGGAGAGGACGAGCCCCGTGACGAGGATCAGGGCAAAGACGATGGCGTAGACGCTGAACGCCGCCCCGATGCCGACGAATCCCGCCACGATCCCGGCGATGATGACGGTCCGGGCCGAGCAGGGGACCATCGTGACCAGGAACGAGGCGATGATGCGTTCGCGGCGGGAGTGCAGGAGCCGCACGCTCATGATCGCCGGCACGTTGCACCCGAACGCCAGGGTGAGGGGGATGACCGCCCCGCCGTGCATCCCGACCCGGTGCATGGCGTTGTCGGCGAGGAATGCCGCGCGGGTCATGTACCCGGAGTCCTCGAGGACGGATATGATGACGTAGAAGAGGAAGACATACGGGAACGCTATGCCAAGACCCGCCTGGAGGGCGAGGAGGACGGACGTCCCGAGCGCTTCCGCGAGCGGCGGCAGCCCGAGCGCGAGGAAAGGCTGGATGGCGAATACGTTGAAGAGGCCCACGATCACCTCCTCAAGGAACGATCCCACGATGAAGACCACAAGGAGCATCCCCACAAGGATCCCAAGGAGGATCGGGATGCCCGGGAAGATCCGCGTCAGGATGCTGTCGGGGTCGGTTTCGTGGTGCAACGCCTTCTCCCTGACGGTGAGGCCGGCGATCTGGTGGGCGAAGTTGTGCCGGTTGGCCGCGATGATCTGGGTGACGGTCATCCGGTGCCGGGACTCGATCTCGTCGGCGATCGTCCGCGCCGCCTCAAGGAGGTCCGGGTTGTCGCCGAACCCCTGGAGCGCCCGGATGCTCTCCTTCCGGTCGGCCGAAGAGATCTTCCCGAGGCTCCGGACGGCGGCCTCGATATGGTGGTCGTAAGGGACCTCCACCTTCGACGGCCGGGTGGCGGCAAGGGCCGCCGGGATGATCCGGTCGATGTTCTTCCCCTGCGACGCGGCCGTCAGGATCACCTCGACGCCGAGGAGGTCGCGGATCGGGCCGGGATCGATCTCGATCCCCTGTTTTGCGGCTTCGTCGGCCATGTTCAGCACGACGACCATCGGGAGGCCGTACTCCGCGACCTGCAGGAGGAGGTAGAGGTTGCGCTCGAGGCGCGTGACGTTCACGACCGCGATGACCGCATCGGTGTCCTGCTGCTCCAGGAACCGGCGGACCAGGACCTCTTCGTCAGACTCCCCGTCGAGCGAGTAGACCCCGGGCAGGTCCACGAGCTCGATCATCTCGCGCTGGAAACAGGTGTTGCCCCGCTGCAGTTCGACGGTGGTCCCGGGGTAGTTGCTCACCTCCACCCCGAGGCCGGTGAGCTGGTTGAAGATCAGGGATTTGCCCACGCTGGGGTTGCCGACCAGCGCAAACCTCATGGACATGACTCCACGACGATGGACGTGGCTATCTCGGGGCTGATGGCGATGTCGCAGCCTTTCACCCTGACGACGACCGACTGGTTCGGGAGTTTTCGCCGGATCTGCACGACCTCACCGGGGAAGACGCCGAGGTCAAGCAGTCTCCGGTTCCGCCGGGGCCCCCGGATCATCGCCACCCGGACGGTATCCCCTTCCTTGCAGTCAAGGAGCGTGCAGGCCTCCCGCCCCCGGCAGCGTCCGGCACGCCCGGGCGGGGGCTGGGCGCCGCCGTCCATGTAGGAGGAGAGCCGTTCGATCGTCTCGTCGGAGATGCCGTGCTCGAGCGTGCAGGCCTCTTTGCTTGCCGCATCCGCATCGACGCCGAGCATCTCGGTCAGGAAACACTGGAGGACGCGGTGTTTCCGCGCCACCCGTGAAGCAACCTCGAGCCCCTTTCCGGTCAGCCTGACGGTCTCGTCCGCCATCCGCTCCAGGTATCCTTCCTCGACCAGGGAGGCGATGGTCGCCCGGGCGGCCGTCTCTCCGGTGCCGATCGCGGCCGCTATCTCCTGCGGCCCCGCCGGTCGCCCCCCGTCTCCCGTGACCGTGAGGATTGCTTCGAGGTAATCCTCAAGTGTGGAAGGAAGCATGCTACAATCTCTTTTACTTCTGCCAGTTTATGGGTTTGGATGGTGCCACCGGTATCCGGGCGGGTGTCAACGCCTATATGGTACTGCGGACGATCCAGTGATCATGAGGACCCCGGCAGGGCCGGTCACGAACGGGGATGTTGCCGAACGGCTCCTGTTCATGAGCCGCCTGCTTGAGATTGCGGGAGAGGACCACTACCG
>JAGVUK010000170.1 GCA_019136335.1 Methanomicrobiales archaeon | reverse complement strand
CACGTCGTCGACCCGGGCCGCGGCCGGGCCCCGGCGGCAGAACCCGACCATCCGCCGCACGGACTCCTCCTCGCCCTCAAAGACCGCCTCCAGGCGGCCGTCGGGGAGGTTCCTGACCCACCCGGTGACGCCCGCATCCCGGGCCTCGTCCTCCACAGCCCACCGGAACCCAACACCCTGTACCCGCCCGGTGACCAGTACGCGCGTCCGTACTCTCATGTAGCAGGGTTCGGCGGCGGGAAGACTTATCCCTGCCGGGCCCGCCGGGGATGTCCCGGGGGCCCTGCCCCCCGGGGACGGCAGAAACGGCCGCGAAACTCACCCCGAAGCTGGGCATACGAGTGGTACCGTCCGAAAATCAGATCGTAATCCTTTTTACCCCTCCGCGACTCAAACCCCTACAGCAGTTATACTCCAGCGCCGGAGGTGAATGACGGATTCATACCAGGACCGGGCATCCTGCAGCCTGCCGGTGCCCGGCGCTCTCGAAGACGGAAGACGGTCTTCTCATGGTAAACGGCGACCGGAGGGTCCTCTGGTGCAATCCGGCTCTCGCGCGGATTCTTGCTCTCCGACCGGAAGAGATCCCCGGGATGGACGTGCTCTCTCTCCTTGACGGGCATCTTCTGCCGGCTATCGAGGATACGGCCTCTGCACGGCTGATCCGGCAGGCGCTCGAAGACGGCGCGGATCTGCCCGAGCTCCGCTGCCGCATCCGGTCGCCAGACGGCACCCGGCGCTGGTTCTCGGTCTCGGGCGCACCGGTCCTTGCCGGGCAGCGGCTCATCAGGGTTCGGGATGCCACCGGAGACCTGGACGCGCACCACTTCAGGGCCGCCCTCGGCCAGTCGCCGGTGGTCGTCTTTGCGCAGGATGCGGATCTCCGCTACACCTGGTCCTATAACCAGCAGCTCGGGTCCACGGACGAGTCCATCATCGGGATGCGGGACGAGGAGGCCTTTCCTGCAAACGGGGCGCATCTTACCGCGCACAAACGCCGGACCCTCGAGATGGGAGAGACGGTGCGGGCGGCGGTGACGCTCAACATCGGCGGCGACCTGCGTGTCCGGGACCTGACGCTCAAACCCCTCCGGGATGCGGAGGGCAGGATCACCGGGGTCACCGGGACGGCCTTTGACGTGACCGAGAGGGACCGGGCGGAGACGGCGCTCCGGGAACGGATGAACGAGCTCCGGTGCCTGTATACCATCACGCGCCTCGTCGAGGTGCCGGGGATAACGCTTGACGGGCTCCTGCAGGCGGTTGCCGATACCCTCCCCTCCGGCTGGCAGTACCCGGGGAGTACCGCCGGGGCGGGCCGGGAGAGACACCCTGGAGACAGGAGAGCCCGATCGTCGTCTGCGGCGCGAGGCTCGGCGAGGTCGAGGTCCGGTACCTCAGCAAGAAACCGGAGGCGGCTGAGGGGCCGTTCCTCTCGGAGGAGCGGATGCTGCTTGACGCCGTCGCGGAGCGGCTCGGCCGGATCATCGAACGGTTCCAGGCAGAAGCGGCGCTCCGGGAGAGCGAAGCAAAGTTCCGGGGGATCGCCCAGCGGAGCTTCGACCTCATCGCCACGTCCTACCTGGACGGGGGACTGAACTACATCTCGCCGGCGATGGAGCGTATACTCGGGTACCCGCCCGAGATGATGAAAGGGACCGACTGGGAGGACTACATCCTCCCGGTAAGCCTCCCGGTATGGGAGGAGGGGCGCCGGCGGGTGCTCCAGGGTAGATCGGTCGAGGGCCTCCAGATCGAGGTCAGGCGGAAGAACGGGGAGACCGCCGTGCTGGAGGTGAATGGGTCGCCGATCATCGAGAAAGGGGTGACCGTGGGGTTCCAGGCCGTAGGGCGGGATATATCCGAGCGGGTCCTCTACGAGCGGCTCCGGGAGCAGGCCCTCGACCTGAACGCGCGAAACATAGCGCAGTTCGCCGTCCTTGCCGACCACGTCCGCCACCCGCTCCAGGTGATCATGGGGGTCGCGGACCTGCTCGATGATGCGGAGACCGCAGAGATACTCAGTGAGCAGGTCAAAAGGATCAACACGCGGATCAGCGAGCTCGACCGCGAGTGGGTGGAGTCGCGGAAGATCCGGGAGTTCCTGAAGCGCTACGAACTCTGAAGCCTCATCCCCGCCGCCGCTTCTCGTCGCGGGGGTGGCGCACCGCCGGTATGGCCCCCCGGATTGCGGCGAGCGCCTCCGGCAGGAGCGTGCCTTTCTTCCCGACGACGTCGGCCGCCCGGATGGCGGACGGGTGTGCGGCAAGAACGTAGCTCTCGGCGAAGAGGTCGAGCCCGCCCCGGGCGAAGTCGTTGAGCGAGAGCGGGACCGAAGGTCCGTCGGAGGACGGGCTGCTCGAAACCGGGCAGACGATCAGGCCCCCATCCTCTCCTGCCGCGATGACCACCACCGGCCGAACCTTCTCTTCGCCCAGGCCCCCGATACGCACGGGGGCCAGGAGAACGTCTCCGCCGACGTACCGCCCCATGGGCATAGAGGTTGGCTCCCAGAACCGATAAGAGAATTGATCCGTGCCGGCGGCCCGGTACGGAAACCGCCGGGAGGACGCTTCAAAACAGCGGAGGAGTCTCCCGCTCCCCCGGTGTGTCTTACGGCGCCGGGCCTTTCACTTTCCCGGCCTGCTGCTTCTCACGGTCATTCTTCCGGTCTTTCTCCTTCACCTTCGCGGCATCGGCAGACCCGTCGCCGTTCCCGTTCTTCTTCCCGTTGCCCGGGTTGATCACGGATACGGCACTGCTGCCGGCAACCGAGACGTTACCGTTCTCCGTCGCGACGCTCCCGGCCACGGTCAGGTTGCCGTCGCCCGCGGCAAGGTCGAGGTCCGCCCGCCGGTACTTCAGGATGAGCGTGCCGCCGTCCTTTGCGCAGACGTTGACCTTCTCCGGCATCGCGTCTCCGATCGTAAACTCCGTGAGATCCGCTGCAGCCACGTCCCTGCGGTCGGCATCACCGAACCCGAGCCAGCCCGCAAGGCTGACGAAGATGGTCATGATACCGTTGCTCTTCTGGTTCAGGGTCTTTGGGGCGGCCTTCACCTCCACCGGCTGCGGGCTCACGGTCACGTTCAGGGTGTCGCACGCGAGGGTGCCCGTGGCGTTGTTCATGACCTGTACCGTGACGGCGTAGGTGCCGGCGGCAGGGTAGGTGCAGGTGCCCCGGACCGTGCCGTTGTGGTCGTCGTCGCGGACGACCTCCGCCTCCGTCGTCGCCGTGCTCCAGTCGATGGAGGCTGAGATGTTCAGCGCCCCGGCGGGATCGGTGTCGTTGTAGGTTGCAAGGATGGTCACCGGCTCACCGGCGAGCACTGTGCGGTCGCCCCCCGCATCGACGACAAGGGCGGCCTGCACGGCAGGAACCGCCACGGCGATGACGAGGAGGAGCGAGAAGATCCGGATTGTTGTATCGCGTCTCATGGGAACTCGTCTCCGGTAACTACTGGATAGGGCTCCCTATTTGATTGCATTGAGCTTCCCGGTTCAACCGATCGCCCCGTGAGTGCAGAGCCGCTCCCGCATCCCCGTCCCTGTAGAAGAATCCCCGGACGGCTCTTCGGTCCCCCACCCCGCCCGGCCTCCGGCCTCCTCCCCCGCCCCCCCCGCGGGGCGGGGGCAGTGCTCGCGATAGCCGGTAGAAAGCCGTGCCCCGGGATACACCGGTCATGCACCGGTCCAGGCCGGACGGCAGACCGGATCCGTTGTCTCCGGGCCTGTCTCCTCCCCGCCCGGCGCCGGGCGTGTATCCGTCGTATGAAACCCGATCGGCGCTACCGGGTCCTGAGCATCGCTGCCATAGTGATGAACGGGGGCACGATAACGATGATCGGCACCTTCATACCTCTCATCGCTACGGGAACGCCGCCTATACCCGGAGCATTCGAGCGTTCACCGCGACGATCACGGTGCTTGCGCTCATCAGCACCGCCCCGGCCGCCGGGGTGAGAAGGATGCCGGCACCGAAGAGCACGCCGGCGGCGAGCGGGATGGCGACGGCGTTGTAGCCGGTCGCCCAGAGGAGGTTCTCGAACATCTTCCGATAAGTCTTCTTCGAGAGGTCGATGACCGCCGCCGCATCCCGGGGGTCGCTCCGGACGAGGACGATATCGGCGCTCTCCACGGCCACATCGGTCCCCGCCCCGATAGCGACCCCGACGTCCGCCTGCACGAGCGCCGGGGCGTCGTTGATCCCGTCGCCCACCATCGCCACCCGGTAGCGGCGCTGCACCTCCCGAACTTTCGCGGCCTTCTCGTGGGGCAGGACCCCGGCGAAGAACTCATCGAGATCGAGTTCCCCCGCCACCCACGCGGCGACGTCATGGCTGTCGCCGGTGAGCATCATGCACCGGATGCCCATCTCCTTGAGCCGCCGGACAGCCTCCCCGGACTCCGGCCGGATGATATCCGCAAGCGCGAGCCCTCCCGTAAGCCGACCGTCTTCGAGGAGGAAGACGACGGTCTTGCCCTGCCGCTGGAGCGGTTCGACCCGCCCGTCCCCGGTCGTCATCCCCCGCTCCGCGAGGTAGCCGGGGCCGACCACCCCGACCGGCCGGCCGGCGATCTCCCCTTCCACACCCTTCCCCGGTATCGCCCGGAAGGTGTCGAGCGGGAGGAGGGAGAGACCCCGTTCCTCCGCGCTCCGGACGACGGCGCGGGCGATCGGGTGTTCGGAGTGCGCCTCCACCGACGCCGCCGCCCTGACGACGTCGTCTTCCGTGGCGCCGCCGAAGGTGAGGATATCCGTGACCCCGAACCTCCCCGTCGTGAGGGTTCCGGTCTTGTCGAAGACGACCGCCTGGAGGTCTTTCGCCCGCTCGAATGCGCTCCGGTCACGGATGAGGAGCCCTGAATGGGCGGCAAGGGCCGTCGAGACCGCGACCACGAGCGGGACGGCGAGGCCGAGTGCGTGGGGGCAGGCGATGACCATCACGGTCGCGGCCCGCTCCACCGCAAACCCGGCGCCCGCCCCGAGGGCGAACCACGCCGCAAACGTCACCGCGCCGACCGAGAGGGCGATCACCACCAGGAGGAGCGCCGCCCGGTCGGCGAGGTCCTGGGTCCGCGACCGGCTCTCCTGTGCCTTCCGGACGTTTTTGACCTCGACGACGATCGAGCCCTCACCGTTGATCGCCCCGCCGATGACCGCATCCCCGGATCGCTTCTCGACCGGCCTCGACTCCCCGGTGAGCATCGCCTCGTTGACGTTCGTCGCCCCCTCGACCACCACGCCGTCCACCGGCACCTTCTCCCCCGGGCGGACGAGCACCCGGTCGCCCGGCGTGAGCCGGTCCACGGGCACGTCGTCCGTCCCTCCGTCCCGGATCAGGTGCGCCTCCGACGGCATGACCCTGACGAGTTCCTCAAGCGCCCTCGACGCCCCGAGGACCGAGCGCATCTCCACCCAGTGCCCGAGGAGCATGATATCGATTAAGGTGGCAAGTTCCCAGAAGAACCCCTCCCCGCCGACGACACCGAGGACGACCGCCGAACTGTAGACGTAGGCGACGGTGATCGCGGGCATCCGCGCCCGGAGTTCGCGCACGATCCCGGCGAGGAACGGCCAGCCGCCGTAGAGGTAGACGGAGGTCGCGAGAGCGAGCAGAAGGTAGTCCGAGCCCGGGAAGGTGACGGGGATCCCGGGGAGTGTGCGGACCGGCACCGAGAGGAGAAGGATCGGGACCGTCAGGATGACCGATACGACGAACCGCCGCCGGAAGTCCTCGAGGGCGTGGCGGTGCTCCGCACCGTGCCGGTGGGTCTCCGGCGGTTGCTCCCGGCCCGCCTCCGCAGGGTGCGTCTCGTGGTGCCCCCCGGGCGCCCTGTGGTTCGTATCAGTCCCCCCGCTCCAGTTCTTCCTTGCGCTTCCGGAACTCCTCGTCATCGATCTCGCCGCGCGCGTAGCGTTGCCGGAGACGATCCATCGCTGTATCGCCGGCCCCGACCGGCTGCACGCCCCCGGGCTCCCGGATGACCAGGTAGAGGATGAGGAAGACGAGCCCGACCATGGGGAGGATGACGAGGACGAACCAGAGCAGGCCGTTCATTCCCCGGCGGTTTGCATCCCGGTAGACCAGGATGCCGACGACGAGGAAGACAAGCAGCCAGAGGAGCATCATGCCCCACCCGAAGAACGGGAACGCGGGCCATCCTTCAAACATGTGGTGGCCGTCCCAGTAGGGGTGCATGAATCCGTCCATGGGGTGGAGTGCTCTCCCGGGAATGTAAATATATCGGCCGTCCCGGGTGCGGGGGGCCTGCCTCAACATCCCCGGCCCAGGGCATTCAGGCGCGCGCGTATCCCCGGAATGTTTTGGGGTTCAACTGACGGTACGAAAGGGGCATCCGGGCGCGCGCGTACCCCCGTTGGATCGCGGACGCCCGCCGGATGAAATAAACAGGTTTATAAACACGGGAGCAGTAGCATACTTCTCGTAATCGGACAGATCCGCCCACAGGAGTTTCAGAACATACCAAATTCGTCTGAATCAGACCCTAATTTGTTTGAACCGCATGGGAATATTTTATCTGTACTGGAGATAAAAATAACCCGAAGTGAAAAGAAGGTGATCCCGGCCAATGCACGAACGCACGCCTCTCCACGGTAGCATCAGCGCGCTCTCCGCCATCCTGGACGAACTCGACGAGGGGCTGCTTGTCGTCGGTCCCGACAACCGGGTAGCCTGCGTCAACAGGCACCTCCGGCACGTCCTTGGTATCGACCGGGATGCGTCCGGCGGGGTCGATGCGGACCAGTTCGTCCGCCGGACCCTGGCACCGCGGATCTTTGAAGAGCCGTGCAGGACGGAGCTCCTTGAGCTCTTCTCCGGCCGTCCGCGAACTGCCGACGTCCTGTGCACACTCTCGACGCCGGGCGGCGAGGACGACCGGATCTGCTGCTCGTGCAGGGCCGTCGAGAGCGGGCCGTTCCGGGGTATGCGGGTTGTCCGCCTCTCACCCGGCCCGCCCGGTCTCCGGGGGAATTCTGTCTCCGGCACCGCCGGGCAGAGGTGGATAGGCGAGATCCTGCGGCAGAACGATGATTGGTACCGGTTCCTTGTCGAGAACCTGAACGAGGGGATCGCGCTGATCGACAGGGAAGGTGTCGTGGTCTTCGCCAACAGGAGACTGGCCGAGATCCTCGGCTGCCCGGCCGCCGAGGTCACCGGGGCGCCGGGTTCTCTCTTCGTCGATGAGGAGGGCGCCGGGTACATGCGAGACTACCTGCATGATCTGGACAAGTCCTCGCACGAGGTCTTTGAGATCGACCTGATCCGTAAAGACGGTGCCCGCATCCGTGCGCTGGTGGCGACCACCCCGGTCATCGACGCCTCTGGCGCCTGCCGCGGGTTCCTTGCCGGGGTCCTGGACAGCACCCCCCTGAAGCAGATGGAGCTGCAGCTTGAGGAGAGCGAGGAGAAGTACCGGTCGCTCGTCGAGTTCTCGGCCGAGACGATCCTGATCCACCGGGACGATATCATCACCTACATCAACCCCGCCGGCGTGAGGCTTCTTGGCGCGCGAGATCCCGGGGAGGTAATCGGGAAGGATGTCTTTGGTTTCGTCCACCCCGAATCCCGGGATATCGTCAGGTCCATCGCCGCCCGGGACCTCCAGGGGGAGGAGACGCCGCTCATCGAACTGCCGATCGTCAGGCTTGACGGGACGACGGTCCTCATCGAGGGGCGGGGCACCCGGGCGCTCTTTGCGGGGAGACCCGCGGTCCAGGTCGTCATGCGGGACATCACGCGCCGGAAGCAGGCGGAGGAGCGGTTGCAGGCAAGCAACCGGCACCTCCTGCTGCTCAACAGGATCATCGGCACATCCGCCCTGGCTAAAACCCCCGATGAACTCCTGGAGACGGTGCTTGACCAGGCGCTCGACCTCCTCGGCTACGACGGCGGCGGCGTCTACCTCACCGGACCCGGGCGGGGCGGGACCACGCTCCGTTACGAGCGGGAG
>JAGVUK010000229.1 GCA_019136335.1 Methanomicrobiales archaeon | reverse complement strand
GGATGAGGGGAAGGTCGAGGTAGCGCCCGATCACCCCGGTGCTCGCGACGCCGACCGCGGCGGGGTCAAGCCCGAGCGGAGCGGCCGCGATAGAGCACATCTCAAGTGCGTCGCGGTATCCCCGTTCGCCGGTGTAGGCGTTCGCGCACCCGCTGTTCACGACGACGGCGTCGAGCGTTCCCCTGCGCATACGGTCCATCATCACCTCGACCGGGGCCGCCCGCACCTTGTTCGAGGTGAAGACCCCCGCTGCCGTCCCGCTTGCCCGGATCAGGGCAAGCCCGAATTTTCCTTCCTTGATTCCCCAGGCACTGACGCCTTTCACTGCGCAGATACTCTTCATGCCTCTTCCTCCTCCCCGGTGGGCTCCCCGATACCGCGGACGATATCAGCCCGGGTGACGATCCCGACCAGCCTTCCCTCGCGGAGCACCGGGAGGCGTGCGATCCTCTCACGGAGCATCAGGGATGCCGCATCGGCGATATCCGACTCCTCGTCGATCGTGACGACCGGGCTGCTCATCACCCGCCGCACCTCCATGTCGCCGATATCGGTGAGCGCCCGCTTCGTCTTCTCCCAGTTGATGAACTCCCTGACCGGGATCTCGATCACCTCAAGCGGCGACGGGAGCCAGAGGTCGCTTGAGAGGTCGCCGGTATCGAGGAGCGATATGATGTCGGTTTCGGTGACGATTCCCGCCACCCGGTCCCCGTCCATGACGGGAAGTCCGCCGATGTGGTACTTCCGGAGCAGCCCTGCCGCCTCACGGACCGGTGAATCGACCCGGACGGTCACGGGGTCCGGGGTCATGATCTCCCTGACCTGCACCGCCGCCACCTCAGGGGAGCATCCCGGCGAAGCGGAGACCGGCATCTTCCGCAAACCCGCACATCAGGTTCATGTTCTGGATGGCCTGGCCGCTTGCGCCCTTGACCAGGTTGTCGATCGCGGAGACCGCGACGACACGGTCGCCCTCGCTCTCCACCGCCACATCGCAGAAGTTCGTCCCCCGCACGGCGGCAAGGGTCGGTTTCTGGTAGCGGACGAAGAACTCGTTCTCGTAGAACTTCCGGTAGAGCGCCTCGACCTCCTTCTGTTCCATCGGCTCGCGGAGGAGGATGTGGGCCGTCGTGAGGATGCCCCGGTTCACCGGGAGGAGGTGCGGCGTGAAGTAGCACCGGGCGGTTGAGCCGAGCCGGGCTGCCTCCTGCTTCATCTCCGCAAGGTGGCGGTGGGTCGTCCACTTGTAGGCGCTGAAGTTGTCGCCGACGTTCGGGTAGTGGGTGGTCGCGGAGGGGGTGTTCCCGGCCCCTGAGACACCGGTCTTTGAGTCGTAGATGATGATGTGGGCGTATTTTGCGAGCGGAGCTGCCGCGAGCGTCGCCCCGGTCGGGAAGCAACCCGGGTTTGCGACAAAGGCAGCGCCCCTGACCTCGTCACGGTGGAGTTCGGTCAGGCCGTAGGGGGCCTTGAAGTAGGCCTCGTGGTCCACGCCGTAGGTCTTCTCGTAGACATCCTGTGCGAGCCGGTAGTCGGCCGAGAGGTCGACGGTCCTGATCCCCCGCTCTACAAGCGTCCCGGCAACCTTCATCGCCGCGGTGTGCGGTACGGCGAGGAAGACGAAGTCGGCATCGATATCGCCGGCTTCGGTGTTCCGGAAGACGAGATCGGTCAGTCCCCGGAGGTGGGGGTGGACTGAGGCGACGGGGGTGCCGTCCAGCTTCCGGGACGTCGCAGCGACGACGTCTGCGGACGGGTGATTCAGCAGGAGCCGCATCAACTCGCCGCCGGTGTATCCGGATGCACCGATAATCGCAATTTCCATAAGGAAGATGTGTCTTTTACAGAATCTTAAGGCTTTGTGGTGTATCGTTCGTAGAGCCGGGCCGCCATCGACTCGATCTCGTCCCGGCACTCGAGTCCTTCGAGGAGATCCCCTGGCAGCGCGGTTTTTCCGTAGACCGCGCCTATGTAGGCGCCGCAGATGAGCGCGATGGTGTCGGTGTTTCCCCCGACGTGCGCGGCGACGGTGAGAAGACTCCTCGCATCCCTGATCCGGTAGATCAGGAAGAACGCGAGAGGAACGGTCTGGTAGACGGTCACGTCGTTCCCGATCACCGATAACGCGCTCTCAAGGCTGATCCCCTCGTTTGCGAGCCGGACGGCATCGCGGATCTTGTTGCCGAGGGCGACGTCTTCGAGGCCCGCGTGCTTCTCGGCGAGCGTGAGCGCATCAGTTCGGCCGCGGACGGCGTAGTGGACGAGCATCGCGACGGTGACGGCTCCCGCGTGCGCCGCCGGGTGGGTATGGGTGACGCTGCAGGCCTGGACCACCCGTTCGGTCACGTCGACCGGGTCGCCGTAGGCGAGCGCGAACGGGATGGCGATGCTGACGCAGCCGGCGGTGTTGGAGGCGACGCCGCCCAGCTTTTCGCCCGAGAGGAGGAGGCGCCGGCACGCGGCGTCCACGGCGCCGTCGGGGAACCGGAGCTCCTCCTTCATGTACATCCGGGCGAGGGCGGCCGCGTACCCCTCCTCCGAGTAGGTGCCGTCGACGAGCATCCCGGCGACAAGGAGCATCATCTGGGTGTCGTCGGTGAACTGCCCGGGTTTCAACCCCGCGTTCGGGTGCCCGCGCCAGGCCCGGCGGTATCCCTCGTGGAGGCGCTGGAAGTCCGGCGGGGTGCTCTCCCGCGCCATGCCGAGGGCGTCGCCGATGGCGGCCCCGAGGAGACAGCCCTTGAACTGATCGAGCATTTGAATAGTATCTCTCGTAAGATTCCTCTTAAGGGTTGTTATTCAACGTGCAGGGGGCGGTCACGGCGATGTTGCCGGCATGTGCTGGCCGGGGGACCGGAGATCGCTTATAGCGCGACGACGAACCCTCCAATCAGGGTACCCGGGAGAGAATCATGCAGCAACTCTCGATACGGACGGTCACCGCCGTGCTCCTGGTGGTGTTCGCCGGGATCGCGCCGGCGGCAGGGATCGAGACCGCCCCCAACCGGAATCCTGATGTAGGGGATCGTCCAATATTCTGGACATATGTCTAAAAGATTGGACATCCGGGAGGACCATCTCAGGGTTCTCTCCCTCTTCACCCGGGGCTACGATCGCGAGATGTACATCCGGGAGGTCTCCAGGTGCCTTCCGATCAGCCGCGGAACGGCCCAGACGGCCCTTGAATACCTTGAGGCAAAGCAGGTCCTCCGCTCCGTCACCAGGGGCAGGACACGGTTGTTCTCCCTGCGCCGGGGCGAACACGCACGGGACTTCTGCATCCTTGCAGAGGTCTACCGGAGGATCTGCCTCCGGGAGGAGGAACCCTTCCTCGCCGGAGTTCTCAACCGGATCGTCCCCCATATCGAGGGAAGCGGTGCAGTCTTCGGGAGCCACGCAGAGGGGACCGCAGACGAGGAGTCCGATCTCGACCTTTTCGTTGCCGGCGAATGCCGGGGGGAGGAAATTGAGAGGATCGGGAAGATCTATGGTCTCAAGATTCACCTCACCGTCTACCCGCTGAAGATCTTTGACCGGGACCTCCATACGGACCCCTTTCTCCAGGAAGTGCTCCGGAACCATGTGCTGATCAAAGGCACCGAACACTTCGTCGAGAAGGCGGTGGGATGATGGACCAGCTTGTATGGTGCGGCCGGATCAGAAACGGCATCTCCCTCACCGCCCCGAATGAGACCCTGGCGTCGGCATACCTGAAGAAGGCCGAAGAGGCCCTTGAGACGATGCAGACGATCACCGCTCACGACTGGAGGATAACGACCGCATACTACGCGACCTGCACCATCCTGCTCATGGAACGGCTTCTCTCCGATTATTTCACTCCTGCCGAGGCGATACTCGTGGAAAAGGCAAGGGGAGCACGGGTCGATGCCCAGTACTACGTCTCGCGGGAGATTCCCGACCTCTTCTGCGACGAACTTATCCGGGCCGCCCCTCGATTTCTGGTGAAATGCACGGGCATCGTCGACGGGATGAGTGAGAAGACCATCGGGGCCCTGAGGGGACGCCTGACGGAGGCGCTACGGGAAGAGGGTGAGAAAGCGGCGGAGCGAAGCCACCCGATCGCTGATGCCACGACCCGCGTCACCTCGCCCACAGAGAGGCTTCCCATCATCTCGTAGACCGACCGGCCCGGGATGCCGCGGCCCGGTTCGGGCATCCGCACGGGGAGGGGTTCCCCGGGCCTTATACCGATCCTGCATCAAAAAGGTATTCGCTATCGCCTGCATCCCCAGAGGCCCGAAGAGTTGATTCTTGACACAGAAATCACTTATAGCGCGACAACAAACTCTCCAATCAGGAGGCCCGCCGAGAGCGAGAGAAAACTATGAGACAACCATCAGTACCAGGGGTCGCCGCCGTGCTCCTGGTAGTGCTCGCCGGGATCGCGCCGGCGGCCGCCCTCGACGACCTCACGGCCGAACCCGCGAGGATCGAGGAGATGACCCGCGACCTCTGCACGTTCGAGCGGGCGTTGGGGTCGGAAGAGCGGACGGCGGCCGCGGCCTATATCACCACCGCGATGGAAGAGCGCGGGCTCTCGGTCAACACCGCGAGGTTTGCGTATGCCAACTGTTACTTCGACCCGCCGCTTGCCCTCTCCTCAAACATCATCGGCGTCAGGGAGGGGGCGACCGACCGGATCGTCGTCGTCTCTGCGCACTACGACACCGCCGGCCCGGAGACGCCCGGTGCCGACGACAACGCTGCGGGCGTGGCGACAATGCTTGAGGTCGCCCGGATCCTCAACGCCACCCCCCTGAATCAGACGGTCTATTTCATCGCCTTCGGCGGCGAGGAGACCGGGCTTGACGGGAGCAGGCGGTGGCTCGCCGACAACCCGGACCTCCACGACCGGATCGACGTCGCGATCAACCTCGACTGCGTGGCATCCGGGGACCGTCTGCTGGCCACGGTGCTCCCCCAGCACCGGTGGATCCTTGACGCGCTCCCGCCGTCGGCGTGCATCGAGGAGACGCCGGCCCGGCTGCTTGACGCTGCACGGGGGGACGAACATGCCTTCCGTGCCGCCGGGATACCGACGATCCGGCTCTACGAGCGCGACAGTCATGCAATCATCCATACCCCCGACGACCGGCCGGAGAGGCTCAACTACACCCTTGCCGCAGAGTGTGCTGAGATTGTCGCCGGGACGGTTGTGGGGCTTGACGCGGGCGGTGACGGGCCGGGAATCGACCTTTCGGTCGAGAACGGGACAGTCATCTTCACAACTCTGAATGACGCACCGATCGAGGTGATCGTCGACGGCACCAGCCTCGGGGTGCTCCCGTCGGGGTCGGTCACCCTCCCGAAAGGTCCGCACGTTGTGCAGGCAGCCACCTACGGCCCCACCGGGGCGAAAGCGGTTGCGACGGTCATGGGGGAGGGGGTAGTGATCGTGCCGCCGACGGTATCGGGGAGCGCCGTCACCATCCCCTGGGGGGGCAAAACCGAACCGGGCGAAGATCCTCCAATCCACCTCACCTTTGCGGCCGTCCCGCTCTCCTACCGCCTCGACCGCCCAGAAAAGGTTGTCCGGGTCGACGGTTACTTCGATGGGGTCCTGATCCGGGATCTCAATAACGGCCAGGCGGTGATCCCGGTCCGGGGGCCGCACTCCTTCACAGCCGTGGCCTAC
>JAGVUK010000223.1 GCA_019136335.1 Methanomicrobiales archaeon | reverse complement strand
GGCGATCACCTCTCCCCCTTCGCGGGCCGGGAGGCGGTAGCGCGGGTCGCCTCCGGCGTCGCTGTGGGATAGAACGTGGTCCGCAAGTGTAGGGAGCCTCTCGCCGAACAACGCCTCCCCGTGCGCGTATCCCCCTTTTCCGACGATATCTTCGGCCCGGATCCCCGTATACCGTTCCATGCTGTCGTTCCAGACGACCACCCTTCCTTCGCAGTCGAGGACCAGTGCCGGTTGCCGGAGGTGGTCGAAGATGCTCACGGGTATCCGGTTGCGATTCACGGGCTCCCTGACTTTTTTCTGGTTTAACTTCACGTGCATCACCCGGGGGCTGCTCCCGTCCCGCAAGACCGCGGGAACCCCCTCTCCTCCGGGAGGGTTCTTCGCGGCGGCAGGTACGGCGCCCCTCATATATCAGTGCTCCGGGTCCCCGGCGATATCCCCGCGCTCCTCGTGCAACCGCCCCGGACGGTGGCGAAGGGCAGGGGCGCTGCCCGGGGACCGGGACCAACGCGCTTAAAAAAATGTCTGGGATGGTCACTTAAAAGAGTGTCTAATCATACCTGTGGTAATATACTTCCCGGGGGATTTGCTATTTATATCTTGCCTGATCACCCCGGGGCAGAACATTAGGGGTTGTTACAATAAGGCGTTTTAAATGCTTAATACGGTCAAAAAACTGGTATAATCCGTCATCCAGGATTGGGTGCAGGGTCGCGAAAGCCGGCGGGCTGTGCCAGTCGCGTACTTTAATATTTGATTATTTGCAGATCATAGAGTGATGTTCGGGCGCTACATTGACACTTTTCGCCACGAGGACGGCGACATTCTGGTGGAGACCGAACGGAGCGGCGGTCTTTTGACCTACCGGCGGAACTGCGAAGGGCGGACGTTCGAGCGGATCCTGGTCTCGGAGACGGGCGAGACCGTCATCAACCCGGTCGAACCGGTCAACCTTCCCAGGGATATCACGGACCTCCTGATGATCGAGTTCTCCCCGATGCTGATCGAGCCCGGTGTCGCCCGGACGATCTACCTGAAGTTTCCCGTCGAGGTCGGCGTCTTCCTGGAGGCGGCAAAAGATATTGAGGTGCTCGACGTCTTCGGCCTCGGCACCCAGAAGTATACGCTCTACGGCCCGCCGACCAGCGGCGCCATCGCCCGCTGGTATCGGAGCGCGGTCTACCCGGAGATCCCCCCGGTCGAGCCTCTCCGCGAGGGGGTGATGGAACTCTCCATCCAGAACGCCTCCCACGAGTGGGCCGAGGTCTCGTGCGCCGTCTTTGACAGTGTCGATATGAAGATCTACTATAACGATCTCGTGGCGACCACGGCCACGATGAAGATCATCACCACGAATATGGCGGAGACGGACTTCATCGACGCCCCGCTCCTGCCTGGTATGACGCGGTCCATCGAGCTGTACACGGCACGAAAGATCCCGGTGATCAACCGGGGGTATCTCATGGAGTGGGGGTTGTCGTGACGTTCAACGTGACCGAGGTCTTCGAGATCCCCATCGGCGTCGGGTCGATCACCGTCGAGAACCTCCTGTACTTTACCGTCATCCTCATAGTCGGGTTCGCCGCCGCGAAGACGGTCTCAACAAACGTCCGGAGAGCCCTCATGGAGCGGCTCCCGAAGAGCGAGCGCGAGTTGCTTGTGAAGCTGGTCTACTATGTCATCGTCCTCGGGGCGCTCGTCATCGCTCTCCCGCAACTCCAGTTCGACCTCTCCGGCCTCCTGGTGGCCGGGGGCATCGTCGGTCTCGTCATCGGGTTTGCGAGCCAGAGCGTCGTCTCAAACCTGGTCTCGGGCCTCTTTCTCATGTTCGAGCACCCCATCAAGATCGGCGACGGCATCAACGTCGCGGGCGTCAGCGGCAGCGTCGAGGATATCCGGATCCTCTCGACGATCGTCAAGACGCATGACGGGGTCTTCACCCGGATCCCGAACGAGAAGGTCTTCACGTCAAATATCACGAACTACGTCCATAACGCCGCCCGCAGGTTCGAGTACCAGATCAGCATCCGCTACGAGGACGATGCAGACGAGGCGATACGGATCATCAAAGAGGTCATCTGGACCCACCCGTTTGCGCTCAAAAGCCCGTCCCCGTCGGTCTTCGTCGACAATTTCGGTGACGACGGCGTCAACCTGACGGCCTACATCTGGGCGCCGGCCCGGAACTGGTGGGATGTCAGGACAAGCCTCCTCTGGCAGATCAAGCAGAAACTCGAGGAGAACGGCATCGAGATGCCCTACCCGCAGCGGACCGTCTGGTTTGCGGACGGGCTCGAGGTGAGGAGCCGGGCGGGCGAAAAGAACGGGAAGGAGGAGTAACCTCTTTTTTAGACCCGGTGCACCTTCCCCGCCCCGCCCGGCCGGAAGGAGGCCGGGTACCGCTCTGCGAGTTCCGCGATTTTGTCGGTGCAGTGGGACGCCGAGAGGTACGCCACCCCGGCGAGGGCCTCGATGTCTTCATCGCTGACGGTGTGCAGCCCGCCGATGACGCCCCACACCGGCCCAACCCGCGCAATCCTCTCGATGATCCGGCTGATGTGGGGGTGTGCGCACCCCGTGACGACCAGGTAACCGCCCGGCACACGGATCGCGAGCGACTGTTCCCGGGTATCGGTCCCGAGCGGGCCGGTGAGGGCGATACCGTCGGCGATCTCCATCCACTCTCTGACGATCCGGGGCTCGGTGTACTCCCGGATCAGCGAGAGCGTCTTTTCCGAGAAGGCGTCGTGGACGTAGACCTCAATCGATGGATTTGCCGCGAGAATCGCCGCGATGCCGCCGATATGGTCGTGGTCGTCGTGGGAGACGACGAGTTTCCTTATGGACGCGGGATCGATGCCGAGCGCCTGCATGTTCGCGAGAAGGACATCGCCGCGCTCCCCGGTATCGAAGAGCAGCCCTGCCTCCTCTACCAGGCAGGAGAATCCCCAGTCCGTGGTGAGACCCCTCCGGCAGGGGATGTTGTTGTAGACCTCGATGATGGTGGGCATCAGAAGAGACTCCACCTACCGGGTCTTTCCTCCGGAGCGATTATGCTTCCCGATGGGGCAGGCCGGGCCCGCAGATGAAAAAAAGAGAGTTCGCGGGAGGACTACGCGATGACGTAGGAGATGGAGACGCTCGCGGTCACGTCGATCTCGCCGACTTCGAGCGGGGTCGGGACGGCGCCGCCCGCTGCCTTCTCCATGTTCATGTAGCGGTTGTCGTAGGCCATGGGCACGTAGTTGTTCCCGACGCTGACGTCCTTGACGTCGACGATCGTCTTGCCGAGGGCCGCGGCGACCACGTTCGCGTCGCCCCGCGCCTGCGCAACCGCGGCGTTCAGGGCCTGCGAGCGGAACTCCTGCTGCCTGGCGTCGCTTAAGGTGAACGCAAACCGGTCGACCCGGTTCGCGCCGCTCGCGATAGCAAGGTCGACGATCTCACCGGCGCGGTTCACGTCGTTTAACGTGACCTCAAGGGTGTTGATGACCCGGTAGTACTTGACCTTCGACGTTGTCAGGCCCCGGTTGTCGCTCTCGGTCACCGGGATGATGTTGTAACCGGCGGTCCGGATGTCCTTCGCCGGGATGCCGGCGTTCTTGAGGGCGTTGATCACGGCATCCATTCTCTGGGCGTTCTGCTGCTGTGCGACTTTCGCATCGGCGTTCTCGGTCTCGACCGCGAAGACCGTCACCTTGCCGGTGCCGGAGACATGGATCAGTTTGTCCCTGGACTCCTCAGACTGCTCTGCGGTGACGTTCCCGATCACCGCAGCGCAGAGGACCATCAGGGCGATCCCCAGAAGTGCTGTCTTTCCTCGCATGGTAGCTATCTCTTGATTCGGTGGAAATAAATATCTTGCTTTAACTACGGGAATTTTCGTAGTGTTAACCGTGCTGATTTCAAAAATATCCGTTTTCTGTGCCGATCCCCCGTTCCCGCCGGACACTCCTCACTCCTCGTCCGTCTCCGGCGACCACCCGAGCGCCGCCACCAGGCGGGCGATCAGGACCGCGATATAGATGGTCCCGCTCACCGTCTCAAGCAGGGCAAGCGACCGGGCCTGGTTGGTGATGGGGGTGATGTCGCCGTAGCCGAGCGTCGCAAGGGTGACGAAACTGAAGTAAATGAACTCGGGGAACGTGAAGGCGCCGTCCGGGCTGTACACGGACTCGGCCGTGAACGACCCGGGATGGAGGCTCTCGACGAGACTGTAGGCGGTCGCCCAGGTCAGGCCCATGAGGAGGTAGACGGAGACTGCGCCGTAGACGGTGTCGGTGGTGATCCGGCGCGTCGTGAGCACCCGGGAGAGGACGATGAGGGCCGTGAAAGCGTAGAAGAAGACTGTAAAGGCGCTCCCGGCGTTGTTAAGGGCAGGGATCCCGGTGACGAGGTAGAGCCACCCGAGGAGGAAGGCGGGGACCGCGAGGAGGCTGGCGATCACGATCTGCCGGCGGCGGTTGCTCACCGCGTAGATGCCGGTGATCAGGATGATGGACGAGAGCACCGTCAGGGCGACCGGGCCGGTCGGCCCTGCAACCACGTAGGGGTAGACGACGAGCAGGAGGACGAGGGATGCCAGGAGGTAATGGAACTGCATCGCCCTGGCGCGGGCGAGAAACCGGGCAAGGGGGCTCACTCTTCGGGTCAGGTCAGCGTTGTATGGCCGGCCCCCTTCATCAGGGTTTCGATCGCGGCCTGCACCTCCCGGGCGGACTGGTAGCGGCCGGCGGGATCCCGTGCGAGGCACGTGAGGATGACCCCATCAAGCCACGCAACCTCCTCCCTGATCGCCGACGGGGGGACCGGCTCCTCGTGGAGGACCGCCCCGGCAAACCCGGCGAGGTCGTCGCCGGCATAGGGGCTCCTCCCGGTCACCAGCTCGTAGAAGACGGCGCCGAGCTGGTAGATATCGGTCCGGGCATCGGTCCGCCCGAACCGGCTCGGGGCGACCTGCTCCGGGGCCGCATACGCGAGCGTGAACCCGGCGGCCGCGGTTTCGCGGGTCTCCGTCGGTCTCGTGCTCATGCCCCAGTCGGCGATCTTCGGGACGAGGTCGTCGGTGAGGAGGATGTTCCCGGGCTTGATATCCCGGTGGATGACACCCTGCCCGTGGGCATAGGCGAGCCCGGCGGCGATGCCTGCAGCGATCCTGGCCGCGGTCTCTCCCGGGAGGGGTTTTTCCAGGTCCCCGAGGCTCCGGGGCAGGTACTCCATCTCGACGAAGGGGACCGGGAGGATGTTGACCGAGTAGACCTCCACGATGTTTGGATGGACGAGGTCTTCCCAGACCCGCATCTCCTTCATGAAGGTCTTTCCGGTCGCTTCGTCGTAGGTGATCGGGATCTTCACCGCTACGGTCCGACGGTCGTCACGCCTGACCGCCGAGAAGACCTGCCCGAGCCCGCCTCTCCCGACGAAGACGACCCGGTCGTAGCGGCCTGCAAGTTCGGGCGGGAACCCGGCCGGGTGGGCGGGGAGAGTCCGGTACGCGCCGGGGAGGACGGTCGCGGCCGGGTCCGGTTCCGGCGGCCTTTTCAGGTGCCAGGCGAGCGCCGCGCCGCCGGCGACCAGGAGGAGGGCGAGCCAGGGGAGCCAGCCCTGCCTGCCCGGGTCGGGGTTCTTCCCGGCGGCGGCGCCCATGTCCGGTGCCGCCGTCTGCGGGGCCCCGGGGGTGGCGGCGGACGTGGGGGTCTCTCCGGGTTCGGGCTGGTCGGTGGGCGCCGCTCCCGGTGTCACCTGCTCTTTGTTCGGGCCGGCGTTTTTCCCGGGATTGGAGACGACATCGTCGTTGGATCCCCTGCCGGCGGCCTCGATACCCCGGGGGTCGGCGTTCGCGTGCTCCGGGGGCCCCCCTGCTCCCGAGACGACGGTGACGAGGAGGAAGGCGGAGAGGAGGAGCAGGATGGCGACCTTCTGCCCCGCCCGTTCAGGCTTCATCCGGCGGCGGCACCCCCCCGGGGAGGACGAAGACGAGGGTCGCCCCCTGCGCCCCTTTCCCGAGTTCGACGAGATCCCCGTCGTGGAGTTCCCGCTGCGTGCCCCGGTCGAGCGGCGCGCCGTTCACGAAGGTGCCGCCGGTGCTGCCGCGGTCCTCGATGAGCCAGGCGTCGTCCCGCCGGACGATCCGGGCATGCGGTCTTGAGACGCGGGTGACCGCCGCGTAGTCTTCGCCAAGGACGATCTCCTGCCCGGACCCTTCACGCGCGCCCGGGTCCGAGCGGCCTACAGCGATGGTGTCGTGCCGGAGCGGGAAGACCGTGCCGTCCTCCGCCCCGCCAAGGAGGATGACGACCGGGGGCTGCCCGGCGAACTCACCCGAGAACGCCTCCCGAACGCCGGCGAGTTTCTGTGCGAGCACGGCATCGGTGAGCGTCAGTTTCAGGTTCGCAAACAGCCCAAGGCTCCTCGTGATCGCCTCGAGGCCCCCGGGCACGAGCGAGTACTTCCAGACCGGGTGGATCCCCCTGGCGGTCGGGCGGGAGAGGCCGGCCTCTTTCCGGACGACCCCGATGCTCATGAGCCTGTCGAGGTGTTTCTTCGTGTTCTCGTAGCTCGTCTCGATCTCGGATGCTATCTGCCGGACGTCTTTTGGCCTCCGCGCGATGACCCTGAGTATCTTCAGGCGCGTGCCGCTGCTCAGCACGTCCAGGTATTCGGAGAGTTCCTGCAGGTCGTCGGTGTCTGTATCGAGTATAAGTGTCCTTGAATCGTCGTCGCTCTCCATACGCTCTCCTCTCCGGCTCCGTTGCTGTATGGTTTTCACGAGATCTCTGATGAAGGTTATGCACTCCGCCGGTCGTGCCGGGTGCTCCGGCACGGCGTACCGGCCGGCCCTGTCCCGGTCACTGCCCGGGACGGCACGACCGGATGCCCAGTCATTCTTTCTCACCCGCTCTGGATCATGTTTTATACGAGAGGAGAGTGATCGGGGGGGCATGCCTGGAGCTATCGATGCGATGCAGCAGCGGGCGGTGATGGTGGAGATCGAGGAGATGATCCAGTCGATGCCCGACTACGGCGACGTCAGGGAGGTGCTCCGGTCGTTGGACTTCATACCAGAACGGGATAATGCCGACATCGCGATCTGGGTCCAGCCCGACCTCAAGATCTTCGTCCTGCTCCGGATGAACCTCGGGGGCGGGTATGCGTGCTACAAGGTCGCCGCCTACGATGACCCGGGAGGCCGGGGAGGGGAGTTCGCCGGCTACATCGCCCGGTGAACCCTCCTCTCCGGAGAGATCCATCCCTGCCTCATCCTGGCCGCCCGCGGGTCAGGTTTATCTGGACGTGTGCAGTATGGTCCCTCTCATGCAGAGACAGGTACCGATTGACCGGGAGGAGCAGGAGGCGATGAAGGGCCGGGTCCGGGAGATCATCACCACGAACCCTGCCTACGACGGGATCCGGGCGGGTCTCGAGCGACTCGGGTTCCAGGCGAAAGAGGACAATCCCGCCCTTGCCCTCTGGGAGAACCGCGAGCACGAACTCTTCGTGATGGTCCACATGGACCCGGACACCGGCAGGCTGCGGGACTATGAGGTGAAGACGTTCGAGGAGATGGAGGGGTTCGAGTAGCCCCGGGTCACGCCCCGCCCGGCGGGTCCGCAAAGAGCGCGACGTAGCCGCCGATGAGGACGACGACGAAGACGAG
>JAGVUK010000079.1 GCA_019136335.1 Methanomicrobiales archaeon | reverse complement strand
GACGTAGAAGGCACTGCTGGCCTTGTGCGACCAGAGTTGCACCGGGAACTCGGGGCCCGTGTACGGGCTCAGCCCGGTGTGCCGCAGGTCGTGCCCGTACATCGGCCATGCCGAGCCGGCAGGAGTTTCAGAATCTGTGCCGATGACCGAGTAGCCGCTCATCGTCTTGGGTGCCAGGACGGCATTGCCCCAGGCGACCATGTTGTCACCATTGTTTGAGTTCTGACAGTAGCCGTAGACATTGAAGGCGGCAAATGTCTCCAGGTTCTCGAAGGCGTAGTTGATCCTGACCGCACCCCGATTCTCAAGGGTTGCGTTCGGCCGGAGGACGCCGGCATTGAGGTCGACGAACATGATGCGGAAGGTGTTCTCCGCGTCGGTCATGTCCTGGTCTGCGTAGATGGGGTAGTCGGCCTCGTTGCCGGTCGGCTTCCAGATCTGGGGGCCGTAGATGAAGTCATCCTTCGCGAAGACCTCGTCGAGAGAACCGGCCTGGTAGATCACGCTGTCGAGAGACGGGGGCTGGTTGCTTGCCGGGTTCGGCGTCCAGGTATATCCGTCCGCCGTGATGCGGAGCTTGAAGTCGTCGGGGATCGTCCCGTTGACGGCGACCATCAGGATGATCTCGTCCTCGTACCCCTTTCCGCCGGAGTCGGTGGCATAGAAGGTGCCGGTCTGGTTTTCAGAGACCGTCACCTGGCCAAAGTTCACGGCCGGGTCGGTGGATATGTGGAGGGCGTTGAGACCACGATTAATGCCCTCGAACCTGATGTTGTAGGTGTTGTTGCCGAAGGCATTGTACTTCACGCCGAGGTCGTTTGCAACCTTCACGAAGATGTTGTTGTACCCGGGCAGGACAAACGGCCCCGTCGGTTCGGTCACAGTGATGTAGGCGGTCTTGACCGCGGAGTTGCTGCCGCCTGCGTTCGTGACCGTGAGGTTCACGGTGTAGGTGCCGGCTACGGTGTAGGTGTGGACCGGGTTCTGCTCTGTGCTGTCGATGACACCGTCGTTCTCGAAGTCCCAGGCCCAGGAGGTCGGACTGCCGGTCGAGGCGTCGGTGAAGGCGACCGCGAGGGGAGCCTCACCGCTGGTGACGTTTGCCGTGAAGTTCGCCGTCGGTGCAGGGGGCGGGGTATACGGCACGCCGATGACCGAGTAGCCGCTCGCGGTCGTGCCGCTGAGCTGGTTGGTCCAGGATATCCCCTGGTCCTGATTTGCGGCGCTGCACCAGCCGTATCCGTTGAACGCTGCCAGAGTGGTCAGGTTGGTGAAGCTGTACTCGACCTTCACCGCACCGTTATCGATGAGCGTGGCCCCGACCTTCGTCGGATACATGTTGCCGGCATACAGGTCGATGAACATCAGGTACTGTTCGGTCGAGGGGTCCTTGATATCCTGCCCTGAGTAGAGTGGCAGGGTAGGCACCACAAGATCCCCCGGGCCCGGTTTCCAGGTCTGGGGTCCGTAGATGAAGTCTTCCTTGGTGAAAACCTCATCGATACCCTCGACGTGGTGATAGTCGGTGGGGACGGTGGGGTTGTATGGGCCCGACGGCGCCGGCGTCCAGTTATACCCGCTCGATTTGATATGCAGGGCAAAGTCGTCGGGGATCGGTCCCTGGACGGAGGCCAGGAGGATGATATCGTTATCGAATCCTCTCCCGCCGGTATTGGTGAAGTAGAAGGTGCCCGACTGGTCATTGCTGACGGTGACTTGGCCTCCTGCAACGTTCACATCGTTCGTGATGTGGAGTTCGTTCAGGCCGCCGCCGTCGGCCTTGATGTAGTACGTGCCGTTCGGCCCGCCATATCGGATGCTGTCCCAGTTGAACATCACCCCGGCGTCGTTCGCGACCTCGATGAAGATGTGGCGTGGGGCCGGGAGCGGGGCAGGGCCGACGGAGGCGGTGTCCGCAGCGATGTCGACAGACTCCGGCAACGGTTCGGTCGCTGCCGGTGTTACACCGGCAGCTTCGGTCGGAGACTGTTCTGGTGTGGTGGTACTCGCCGGACCGGCGCTCTCGGGTAGCCCCAGCGGAACCCCGACGGTCGGTTCGGTTGCGTTCAACGTTAGATCGGTCCCCAGTGCCACCGCCGGTACGGCGATGATCGCGAGGATCAGCAGGACGACGGCCATCCACCCCTGCGATATTTTGCTTCGATTGCGTTTATCTTCTCTCATATAACTCCTCCTTTCGATGCACGGATGCTCGAATAAATCTCTACGGAACCGGCACCTGAGGTGCCTGTATTTGCATAGATGTCACCAGGAGAATGCACTAATTCTGATCGGTGAAGTATAAGGCTGTTTTCAATTCCGATTGGTTTAAATACGTTATTTTAACAATATTGAAAATTCTGATAAGTTAACCAAAAACACTTCATGATCCCCCGGTGGACGTGCAACGAATCCGGGTGTGAGCGCGATCCCGAACCGGCCGAAGAGGGGATGGGTGCTCACAGGCGTCTCATCGACCGTGGTCCTACCCCCGCCCGCTCATGCTTCCTCCCGCACTGCGTCCGGCAGGCATCGCCGCCCGCGAACCCGTGCGCTCCACCGGATCGGCGAGGCGCCGGGAAGAACCGTCCGCCCCGGAAAATACGCTGCGTGGGCCTTTCTCGCGCCGATGAGGTGCTAGTAACCGCATCCGATTAACCCATCCCCAACTGGCAAGCGTCATATAGCATCTTAACCCACATTCCTCCAGGAATCAGCATGGCAGGCACGGATGTAGAGATTTCAGCCCTCAACCGCCGGGCACGGGAGCACGCGGCGGCTCTCGACGCGGTTCGCTCCGGCATGGAGACGGTGATCGTCGGACAGCGCACGGTCGTCGACCAGGTGCTCACGGCGGTGCTCGCCGGTGGGCACGCCCTCCTCGAAGGGGTCCCCGGGATAGCAAAGACGCTCACGATCAGCACCCTTGCGCACTGCCTCGACTGCACGTTCGCCCGGATTCAGTTCACCCCCGACCTTCTCCCCGCCGACATCACCGGGACCCGGATCTACGACCGGCACACGGGCGCCTTCCGGACGATCCAGGGGCCGATCTTCCACCAGATCATCCTTGCCGATGAGGTCAACCGTGCCCCCCCGAAGGTGCAGTCCGCCCTCCTTGAGGCGATGCAGGAGCGGCAGGTCACCATCCAGGGCGAGACCTACCCGTTGCCGCGTCCGTTCTTCGTCCTCGCCACCCAGAACCCGCTCGAGTCGGAAGGCACCTACCCGCTCCCCGAGGCGCAGCTCGACCGGTTCATGCTCAAGATCCGGATGGACTACCCGAGCCTCGACGAGGAGGTCGCCATCCTCGACCGGTTCGCGGCGGACCAGCCCGACCCCCCGGCGCCGGTCCTCGGTGCCGCCGGTGTGGCTTCTCTTCAGTCGTTTGTGCGGTCGGTACACGTTGATCCGGCCGTGAAACGCTACGCCGCGCAGCTGGTCGACGCCACCCGGCACCCTGCAGTCTATAATCTCGATCTCGGGCCCATGATCGCGTTCGGGGCCTCTCCGCGGGCGTCGCTCGCCCTCCTCCTCTGCGGCAAAGCGCACGCGGTGCTCGCCGGGCGGGGCTACGTCGTCCCCGACGACATCCGGGCCCTCGCCCCCGCCGTCCTCAGGCACCGGGTCCTCCTCACCTTCGAGGCGGAGGCGGACGGTATCCTCCCCGAAGATGTCGTCCGGAAGATCCTGGCGGTTGTGGAGGTGCCCTGACGGTGAGCGACGCCGGGGAGCGGGCAGACCTTATTGGGCAGATCCGGCGGATCGAGCTCCGGACGGCCGCCCTCGCCGACGGCTCCTGCGTCGGGCCCAACCGGTCGCCGCTCAGGGGAAGCGGGATGGCGCTTGCAAACCTTCGGGAGTACCTCCCCGGTGACGACGCCCGGGCGATCGACTGGAAGGCCTCGGCGCGCCTGGACCGGCTCTTCGTCAGGGAGTACGAGGAAGAGCGGAGCCAGACCTACTACCT
>JAGVUK010000073.1 GCA_019136335.1 Methanomicrobiales archaeon | reverse complement strand
GCCTCTTCATCCCGGAGCAGGGTGTCGGAGACCAGGACCGTCTCCGCCGCGCCGTAGGCAATCGCTTTCCGGACCTCGTCGATGCCGTAGGCGACAGCGCCGCCGGTCGCTATCCGGAGCAGGACTTCGTCCATCAGCCTGACCTCCCGGGCAAGGTGGAGGTCGCCGATCAGCCGTTCAAGGATCCCCTGCCCGATCACCTCCTGCACGGCCCCCCGCCCGATACGCCGCGTCTCGACGACGACCATCCGTCCTGCAAGGTCGGGCGCACGGGCTCTCACGTAGTCTGCAAACTCATCTTTCACGAACCCCGGCCCCGCGACGACCAGGGGGCCCGTGACCGCGGCGAGCGCCTCAAGCGTCTTCTCGTAGAGGACCGAACGGGTGCCGGCGTCCGCGCCCTTGCTGCTCCCGGCCGTGACGGTCGTCACCCACTCCGGGCCGAACTGGCGCAGGCGGTAGACCTGCGCCTCCCCCTCCTCGACGCTCGCGACGTGGACGACGCCGTATGCGGAGGCATCGACGGCCCGCCGGAGTCGCTCGCAGTCGACCGCCCGCCAGAGTTTGATGACCGATATCTCGAACCCCGCCTCGACGTTTAAGGTGTGGTGCGAGGCGACGTCCACCCCGCTCTCGATGACGCCGGCGATCCGGAGGCGGTTTGAGTGCTGGTGGAACTCCACCTTCTCGACCCGGATCCCGAGCCGGACCGGCCGCTTCTCGGTCTTCTCCGGGCGGAGCTTGTCGGTCGCCGCCTCCACGCTCCGGAATGTCGTCGCAAAGACGAGGTCGCCCGGACCGACCAGGTGGGAGAGGTGCCAGAGGTCGTCGAGCGTCTCCGGAAAGAGGCGTATCTCCCCGAACCGTTTCTTCAGTTCCCGCACTTCAGCCTTCATGGTTCTACGATCTCGGAGCCTCCCGGCGGGACGAACGCGGCGACCGCCTCGGTGTTTAAGGCGTTCTTGAGCCCTTTCCACTCGTCCTCCGGGAGTTTCTCCCTGAGGGCCCGGACAACCTTCCTTGCGATGTCATTCTGTTCGAACTGGCCGGGCCGGAGTTCCACCCGCACGTCTGCGCGCCCGGCGACGGCCCGGGGCGGGCCGCCGATGACGGCGACCTCGGGCGCCGTCGCAAGACCGATCGCCACCCCGAGGGGGACGTTCCTGAAGTACTGCCGCTCTCCCCGGACGATGAACGCGCCTCTTGCGACATACTCGCCGGACTCGGGCGTCTTGCTCACCTGGTCAGGCCGGGCGGCGTAGACGTCCGCCGTGAAGTGCCCGGCCTTCCAGGCGTTCGAGTAGGACGCGGCGAACTGCACGACCTCGTCCAGGTGAACGGTTGCGCCCTTCACGATGACGACGCTCCCGCCGTGGACGTCGGCGTGGACGAAGAGGTCTTTGCCCTCCATATACTTCTTGACGAGGTCCTCGTTCTGGGAGGCGTCCCGGCCGCCGATGACGAGGACGCCGTCGGTGGTGGTAAACCAGCGGAACCGGTGATACCACCGCTTCTTCTGGAGGGCGAGATTCTGCTTCCGCCGGGGCTTTTCCGGGACCGTCCGCTCCATGGCCGCGAGCGCGCCCGTCTTCTTCTTCTTGAACTTCTTGATCTGGTCGTAGTAGCGGCCGATGTTCTGCTCGATCGTCTCGTGAACGTAGACTTTTACCCGCTCCCCGGCAAGGTCGAGCTCCACCGCCGCCTCGGCAGGGTGGACCGCGCGGATCATCTTTGCCGACGCATTCTCGCGGTTTCCTTTGAGGATCTGCTCGATCTCCTGCCACGAGCGGCTTTTGCTCGCTTCGTCGAGTGTCGTTATGATCCCGGTGACGGGAGCGTAGTTCTCGTAGAGCACCTCCACCACCCGTTCGTACCGCTCGATCTTCTTCTCAAACCCCTTGATCGCCTCAGCCTGGCGCCGGCGGATCACCTCGTCCTGGGAGAGGCGGGGTTTCTCGGCGGCGGCCTCCTCTTTCGCGCCCGCCGCCTTCGGGTAGAACGCATCCAGGGCCTCGCTGAACGTCGCGAACCGCTCGCGGACCTCCTCGCCGGCAAGTACCACCGGCCAGCACCCGGACGGCGTTATGACCGGGTCCCGGCTCCTCACGACGTCGGCCATCAGGCGGTCAAAGGCTTCGCGAACCGCCGCCGCATCAACCTCCGCGGCGGCGGCGCTCTTCTCGACGCCAGCCGTCCGGCAGACCTCTTCGGCATACGCGCCGCCGAGCATGCACCCGACGGCGAGCGTCCGGACGATGTCGCGGTCGGACCCATCAAGCATCGTCCGGAACTCGTCAGGAGAGAGAGCCGAGCAGTCGGTCCCGTCGAAGGCGTAGACCGCGCCCGGGACCACCTCCCGGGTCTTGAACCGGTGGTGCCAGAGGGGCTTGATGATCGTATACCCTTCGTCGCAGAGGACCGCGTTCCCCTCGTCGAAGAGCTCGAAGATGAGGTGGTAGACCGTATCCCTCTTCCCGACATCGATGCAGACGGTGCGCTCGATCCCGGGCTGGCGGATCCCGAGCACTTTCCCGCCCTCGAGGTGCTTGCGGAGCAGCATCGCAAAACTCGGCGGGTTCTTCGGGGGTACGGGGAACTCGGCGGTGAAGTGGGCGCGCCTTCCGGTCTCGACGAGCAACTGGTATTTTGCCCGGTCCTCCCCGTTCAGCCTGATACCAAGGGTCTTTGCGTCGAACTGGTAGATCTTGCCGACCCAGAGCGGGAGACGGACGGCGGCCTCCGCCACCAGCGCCCGGATATCGACCCCGCTCATTCCCTGTAATGTTGCCATTGATTCCAGAATACATTCGGCCCGGTACCTAAAGAAGAGTACTGCCGGCGGCGCCGGGTTTTTGGGAGAGAGCCGGCATTCGCCCGGTGCCGGGAGGAAGGAACGGGATCGTCCGGCCCGGTACCCGGGGGGCGCCCCGCCCGGCCTCCCTGTAGGGGATACTCATAACGCCGCTCTCCGGCAACCCCCACCACTCCGCCCCAGCCTCCGGTAGGAGCGGGGACAGTGCGTGGCGGTATCCGGTGAGAAGCCGTGCCAGGAGGTGGTGCTGACGTTGGTTCCCGGAAAGGGCAGATGAGGTTCGGGAGTTAGCCAGGACCCGGTTCTTCCAGGCTTGTCCCGGTACGCTGGACCGTGGTGGATATTGCCATTGGGGGAGGGGGCCGGGGAGGAGGTTTCCCCCTCTCCGGACAAAATGTCACCCAAAAGTTCCTCTCCGGCACCCCCACCCCGCCCGGCCTCCCCGTAGGTGGGCTACTCATACGTTCTTTTCCGGCACCCCCACCCCGCCCGCTGGCCTCCCTGTAGGGGACATCCATAACGCCGTTCTCCGGCAACCCCCACCCCGCCCGCGCTTCGCGCTCCTCCCCCGCCCCCGAGTGGGGGCGGGGGCAGTCATGGCGATATCCAGTGGGAAGCCGTATCCGGTTCTTCTCCGGGATCTCCCCGTGCAGTGGACCGTGGTGGCTATCGCCACGGGGGGAGGGGACCGGGGAGGGGGTTCCCCCTCCCCGCAGGTGGGTACCCTTACGTTCCTCCCTGAAGCCCCCACCCAGCCCCCACCCCGCCTGTCCCCCGGTAGGGGCGGGGGCAGTACATGGCGATAGCCGGTAGGGAGCCGTGCCCGGGGATGCAAGCTCCCCGGCAGTGCGAAAAAGATCGATCCTCTCCTCCGTTGAGAGTGCCGGTAATTGGGCGTCGCTGCAAGAGTGATGAATGGGGTACGATAGCGGTGATCGGCAACCTCAAGCGCCCAAACTCCCCGGGGACTTACTCCTCAGTCTCTTCCGTCTCTTCCTCAGCCGCAGGGGCCTCGGGCGCTTTCTCCGGCTTTGCCGGGCGCGGGAACGTCTCCTTCATGACGACGTCCGTGATATCGGGGTAGTATTCAAATAACTCGCGGACGAGGGTGCCCCGCCAGACCATCCAGCGCCGGTCGTATGTAATTGCCGCAGGGAGCGCGAGTTCAACCGTCCCGTCGGCGATGCTGATCCCGATGTCGGTCCGGCCTGAGTAGAGCTTGATCAGGCCCTTGATCTGTTCCACCCGGTCCTCGACCTTCTCGAGGATCGCGTAGGAGTAGTTCAGGGTCTTCCCGGCAAGCGGGTGGTTGAAGTCGACGACCGCACGCCGCCCGATGACGTCAACGACGACCCCCTCGCGGCCCTCAACCTCGATCCGCATCCCGCGCTTCGGTTTCTCGCGGAACTGCCCGGTCGGGACGGACCTCACGTGCTCCTCCTCGTGGGCCCCGAACGCCTTCTCGGGCGGGACGTCGATCTCTCCCTCGGCGCCGACCTCATTACCGATCAGCGCTTCCTCAAGGCCGATGATGACGTGGTGGCTCCCCAGGCGGACGGTGACCGGACCGTACTCCGCCCGCGGGTTGTAGATCCCCTCTTCCTTTGCATTCTCCTCATCTGTGGTATCGAAGATATTCTCACCGGCGCGGCCGGTGTATCTGAGCCTGATAAAATCTCCTTCCTGAAGTGCCATGCCATTCACCTGAAAAATCGCAGATTACGGTCCGGTTACCGGTACATCTTCCGTACCGGCCCGCCGCACGCCTGCTTCTCGTTGCTTTAATTCATTTGGATGGAATGGTATTTATAGTATTTACCGGGCGCCCCGGGGGACAGGGGCTCCTGCAGAAGGGCGGCGGGTGCAGGAAACCGACCTATAGCCATAGTTCCGGCAGGAACCGCCCCCGCCCCAGTACTTCGCTCATTTTGGCACCTGGCATCAAACGATGTGGTCTCGCACGACGCCGTAACGCGGAGTTGCAGCACTCGGACACTGGACTTCGCGAACTTCCGCGGCAACGCGAGAGGTAGCGGGTGCGGATAGAGATAGAGCCTCACGCGAAGAGCGCGAAGCCGCGAAGGGAAGTCAGTGGTTTGACCTCCAGAGAGGCTTCCTCGGAACGTTAGCGAAGTACTGCGCCCAAACGTTCAAGTATACCCGGCCCGATCGTGACCGGCAGGATCATGGATACGGTGCAGCAGCAGGCAGAGGTGGTCTCGTATGCCCCCTCTCCCCCGGAGGAGTTCTGCGGCAGGGAGGAGGAGCGCGAGCGGCTCGCGGCCGTCATCTCCCGGACAGGGGAGCACGGGCAGGCGGTGATGATCTCTGGCCCGCCCGGCATCGGAAAGAGTTCTCTCTTATCCTGGCTCGCCCGTGAGGTCCGGGAATGCCCCGGCGGGTTGCCGTCCCCCGTCCTCAGGGCGGAGGTCTTTGACCTCCCCGGGATGATCTTTTCAGCGTTCCGGGAACTGGTGGGAGACCTGCGCAAACAGACCGCGCCCGGCAGGATCGGGGGTGAAGGCATGCGGGAGGCAATCCGGTACGCCGGTGATGTGCTCGAGAAGTATGCCGCACCGGTGGAACCGGTCGGCCTGCTCCCGAAGACCGGGGAGGAGATCATCGGCGTCTTCGCCCGGTCGCCGGAGGTCGGATACGACCGGGTGCGCCAGGCGTTCGGGGAACTCCTCCGGGAGCTCGGGAGAGAGATGACCGGGGCCGGCCGCATCGCGGCAATCCTGCTCGATGACGTCCACCTCGCCTCAAACCTTGACCGCCGGCTCCTCCGGGACACCGTGCACGACCTCCCGCCCGGCATCCTTCTCGCCTTCACCTGCCGGACGGAGGGTGCGGCCTGCCCCGGGCCCGCGACACTGCAGGAGATCCGGGATTCCGGATATCCCGAAGTGCAACTCCCGGGGATGCGGAGGGATGAGATCCGGGAACTCGGGGAGAGGCGGTTTCGTCTCGCCGTCGACGATGCGGCCGCCGCCCTCCTCGAAACAACCTGCAGCGACCCGTTCAGCCTCATGGCCTGCTTCAACGCCCTGCGCTGCCGGGGGCTCGCACCCTCCGCCGGAAACATGGCGGACGTGCTCGCCGGAGCCGGGGGACCGGCAGCGCTTGCCTTCACCACGCTCTCAGGCCCAGGGAAAGCCCTGGCGGAGGAACTCTGCGTCTTAAACCCGCCGTTCCCGGTGCCGGTCGTCGCCTGCATGCTGAAACTCAAGGGGACGGATGTTATGCCGGCGGTGGACCGGATGCAGGAGAGCGGCATATTCCGGAGACTCCCCGGCACCGGGTACGCCTTCGCTCACCCTCTCCTGCAGGAACACTGCAGACGCGAACTCTCGAACGATGCACGGATAGCGCTCAACGCCCGTGCGGCGGACTGTTTCGAACGCACCATGCACCGTCTCCCCGGCAGGCTGCACGTCCTCCTCTCGCTTGCCTGCCACTTCTTTCACGCGCAGGAGTACGGGAAGGCAGCGGACCTGAACCTGGAGCTGGGGCTCCGGTTCTACCACCGTGAAGACTACGATACGGCACTCGTACTGACCGAGCGGGCGATCGCCTCTGCGGAGCACCTCGGAGACGACGCCCTCCTCGCCGCCGCACGCAGGCAGGGAGACCTCATCCGGCAGAAGGTCGCCGGCCCGGTCGAGCCCGCGCAGTGAGGGTTTATCATCACCGGGACGAGACGATCTACGGCGACCGGCATGCTCGAAGTAGAAGCAAAGTTTGCGATCAGGGACCCGGGAGAGATCAGGGCCCGGCTCAACCGGCAGGGAGTGCAGATGGCGAGAAAGCAGCAGGAGCACGACGTCTACTACAACGCACCCCACCGCGATTTCGCGAAGACCGACGAGGCATTGAGGGTCAGGTACGACGACGCCGGGGCCACCGTGACCTATAAGGGCCCGAAGGTCCGGGTCGGGAGCGCAAAGGCCCGCGAGGAGTTCAACCTCGCGGTCGCCTCGGGCGATACCCTTGAGGCGATCCTCTCTCGCCTCGGGTTCCAGCGGGCCGCAGGTGTCTCGAAGACCCGGGAGTTCTACGAGATAGGGCCTGTGACGGTGACCCTCGACGACGTCGAAGGTCTTGGATCATTTGTCGAGATCGAGATCCTGACAGAAGACGGACAGGAAGACGCCGCCCGGCGGATCGGGGCTATTGCAAAAGGGTTGGGTGTAGATGGTCCACCGATCTACACCTCGTATCTTGAGATGCTGTTATCTAAACAGAGATAAGGTCGATATCAATATCTTTTGGCTCCTTCCCGAAGTGGATGAGAGCCCCACAGCCCTCCGAGGCGGGTCCAGGATTGACGACGGTGACGCCGTCGACCTCGGTGATGCCCCGTGCCTCGTGGATATGAGCACAGCAGACCAGGTCGAACCGGGTCATGTGCTTCCTGATGCTCCGGCTCCCCACATGGTTCTCGCCGACAGAGTCCAGCGCTTCATATGGCGGGGCGTGGCTGAGCAGGACGTTGTGGATGTTCCTGTCCATGTGTTTGACGATCCGGGTGAGTTCGCCATCGATCTCTTCTTCAGTCAGCTCGAACGGCGTGCCGAAGGGGGTCTTGTTTGAACCCCCAAGACCTGCAAGCGTTATCTTGCCAAGCGCGATCCAGGAATCGTGCAGACAGACCGCATCTGAGCGTTCGAGCACGTCGATGATCTCGCGGGGGTCGCAGTTGCCAGGGATTGCGAAACAGGGTACTTCGAAACGGGAGAGTACCGAATCTACAGGCTCAAGTGGACCGAAGTTGGTGATGTCGCCTGCAATGATGACTGCATCGTAGTCGTAGCCGAGAAAAGCGTCAAGCTTT
>JAGVUK010000151.1 GCA_019136335.1 Methanomicrobiales archaeon | reverse complement strand
GAGACACGGTCGTTTGTGTGGCACGGCGAGCAGCGGTCGTTTGAGGTCACCATGCACCCCCTGCACGACCCAAAAGGAAGGATCGTGGCGGCCGCCGGGGTCAGCCGCGAGATCACCCGGGACCTTCTCCGCGAGCGGGCCCTCCAGGAGGCCAACCAGGCCTCTATCCTCTACCTCGACCTGCTCGGCACCGACATCTACAACACCAGCATGGTTGCGGCAACGGTCATCGAGATGCTCCGGGAACGGCTCTCCGGCGAAGAGGGGGAGCTCGCCCAGAGGGCCAAGAACACGGTCGAACAGGGGATCAACGTCATCAAGAACGTCGAGCTCTTGAACACGCTCAACAAGCACCGCATCCGCCTCGAGCCGGTCGATCTCGACGCGATCATCCGCGGCCAGATACGGCGCTACGCCGGCATCGACATCAGGTACGAGGGAGGGAGCTGTATGGTCTGGGCAAACCCCCTCCTTGAGCATATCGTCTCCAACCTGATCAGCAACAGCATCAAGTTCGGCGGCATGAAGGTGCGGATCGAGATATCCGTCATGGAGACCGCAGAGGTGGTGACGCTCTCCATCGCCGATACGGGGATCGGCATACCGGACCACCTAAAGCCCAACATCTTCGACCGGTTCAGCCGTGAGAGCAGAACCGTATCCGGGGGCAGGGGTCTAGGGCTTCACATCGTCAAGACCCTCACGAACCAGTACGGCGGGCGCGTCTGGGCGGCGGACCGGGTGCCCGGCAAACCCGAGGCGGGAGCGGCCATCAAGGTGATCCTGCAGAAGTGTTAGTGCTTCAGACCGCCTGGGTTCTACAACTCCCGGGCCGCTTCTTCGCGGGCCTCGCAGCGGCCCGAGCGGTTCCCGGCGGTTTGCCGCTGGTGATCCCGGTACTCAGATATATATCCTCCCGGCGACTATGTTATACCGCATCATTCCCATCGGGGACTCCTCCAATGATACGTACCATATGTTTTAAAGAACGACGATATATCGAAGAGCTGCGAATTCTTACCCGGGCGACCGCGCTGGACTGCATCATCGACGAGCGCTTCGACCGCATAGTGTACCTCATAAAAGAAGGAGATATGGGCCTTGCTATCGGCCGGAAGGGAAGCAACATCCGGAAGATGCAGCGGGTCCTCGGGAAACGCATCGAGATGGTCGAATACTCCCCCGAGATAGAATCGTTCACGAGAAACGTGTTTAAGCCGGCGGAGGTTGCCGGTGTGAAGAAGGAAGACGACGGGAGGCTCACCGTGTACATCAACAAGGGCGATCTCGGCATCGCCATCGGGAAAGGCGGGTGCACCATCGAGAAAGCGCGCCTCCTCCTCTCCCGGTACTTCGATACCGAACTCGGTGAGGTGCTGGCGCGGGAGGATGTCCATGCGTGACTGGAGCATCCTCGACGAGGTCTGGCAGGTCATCCAGGACCGCGCTGAGCACCCGTCGGCCGACAGTTACGTCAGCTCCGTCCTGACCCACCGGAAAGGGATCGACAAATCCCTTGAGAAGGTCGGCGAAGAGGCGGTCGAGTTCATCCTCGCCGCAAAGAACCAGGTCCCGGAGAGGACGGTCTCTGAGGCGGCCGACCTCCTCTTCCATCTTCTCGTGGCGCTCCAGGCGTCAGGCACCGACGTGGCGGACGTGCTCGACGAGCTCGCCGCACGCCGGAAGTAACAACCTCCGTCTCCGGGGCCAGGCATCTCACCCCGGCGGCCGTTCAGAGGTACTCCTTCAGGTCCACCATCCTCGGGAGATCGTCCTTCTTCACCGCCGCGGACTCTACGACCGTATCCTCGATCATGATCGGTGCCCGGTAACGCAGAGCGATGGCTATCCCGTCGCTCGGCCGGCAGTCCATGACTTCGGTGCGCGAGCCCTGCCGGAGGAGCAGCTTGGCGTAAAAGACCCCCTCCTCCAGAGAATCGATGTGCAGGGCATCGAGCACTATCTCAAAGTTCCGGAAGAGTTCGACGATCAGGTCGTGGGTGATGGGCCGGGGGAGCATCTCGCTGTTGAGCGCGTTGCTGATCGAGATCGCCTCCCAGAGCCCGACGTATATGGGTATTGTGCTGTCACCCCCGGCATCCAGGACGACAGTCGGCGCTGCCCCCATCTCGCTCACCGACATGAACACGCCCTGCACCCTGCAACTTTGAGCAGCCATGTGATCATCTGACATGCGCCTTATGATGTTTAAATCTTGGGGTCAATCACCGCTGCTTCTCGGCGCGGGCGAGGTACTCTCGCCGTACGATGACGAGGCTCGAGAGGAGGCCGAGGAGGATGTTGAGGTAGTAGAGGATCAGCCGCCAGAGGAGGACGAAGACGCCCACGATCGATGACGGGACAAAGAGGCTGTAGAGCGACGTGGCGCCGAGCTCCGCAACGCCTGAGCCCCCGGGCGTGAGCGGGATCATCATGAGGATGGCGATGACGAGCTGGACGACGAACGACTCGATGAAGTACGGCGGTTGCCCGAGCCCCACGAGGAGGAGAGAGGCGATGACGAACTCCGAGAACCAGAAGAGCGTCGTGAAGATCAACCCCCATACGAGGCCGCTCTTCCCGTGGTTCACGAACTTGACGAGCCCCTGGTTGAAGTTGTCCACTTCCCGGTCGATCGTGCCCAGGAGGTGCTCGAGTCGCCGTAAGTGCCAGCGCCGGTCGATCCAGCACGACATCCACCTGAGAACCCGTTTGAGGTAGTCCGGGTTCTTCACCGAGTAGACGAAGATCAGGACGAAGAGGGTGACGGATACCCAGGCGGCGTACATGACGAAACTTATGCCGCTGAACCCCGAGGCGAGGCTGCTCCAGTACCTGCCGAGGAAGAGCATGGCGAAGGCCCCGAACGCCCCGAGGACGATCCCGTCAAGGATCCGCTCCATAACGACGACGGCAGTGGCGTCCCCGACCGGGACGTCCGCCCGGTAGAGCTCGTGGATCCGGACCGGCTCGCCGCCCGCCTGTGACGGGGTGACCGCCGCAACGAGCATGTTCGCGAGCACCAGGTTCAGGCAGTGCCTGAAGTTCACCCGATATCCGAGCGACGCCGACATCGTCTGGATCCGGAGCGCCCAGAACCCGAGCGAGGCGATGTGGAGGAGAGCGGCAAGGAGCAGGTAGAACGGGTTGACACGGCTGATATAATCGATCGTCGTCTCGTCGACGGTGAAGTAGAGGACGCCCGCGAGGACGAGGGTGCTGAAGCTGATCGAGACAAGCAGCCACTTCCACTGAGACTTCTTCATACTCTGCGCTCCCGGGTATGGGACGGACGTCGCGGATCGGTACCCGATCGACACCCGCGGTTCTTTGAGGATTCCGGGCGGTTTCAGGAGAAAATTACCCGAAATCGGACTAATAAGGTATCGTGTGGCTACTATTTAACGATGATTTTTAGTCGCAATCCGATGAGACCCCCGGCTCGCGACGGGATGCAGTTCCCTCAGACCGTAAAGAGGCCCCGCTCTCCGGTTATCCGGAAGAGGCCCGCACGGATGCCGGCGTCAAGCCAGGCATACCCGTAGCTGAACCGGGCGAGGGCGCCGGCAAGGTCGCCCGCATCAAGGCGCCCTCGTCCGTCCGTATACCAGGAGCGCGCCGTCGAACGGAGTTCCTCCGCGCCGCGAGAGAGCGGGCTCGCCTCGTCCGGCCCCGTCTCAACCGCTGAGAGGGCGATCTCGAGCATCCTCTGGTAGCGGTGGGTCTTCTCGTCCAGGCGGGCGGCAAGCGCGGCGGGGATGCACGCACCCGCCGCGCCCGGCGGGTGGGCGATAGAAGGCTCAAGCAGCCCGAGCCGCGAGCCTGCGTCCAGCCAGCCGAGCTCGCCCGTCCGGAGAAACGTCATACCGTCGCTGTGGTACGCGGCAGCCATCTCGAGCACCTCCCCCGCCGCCCGGTAAAGGAGCGTCCCCTCCGGGACGGCGACCCGGGTCCGGCGGAGAGCCTCGAGAAAGAGGGCCCCCTGCTCTTCAAGGGTCATAGTCCGGCAAAGATCTCCAGGTACTCCCGCTCCACGGGGTGGAGGTCTCCCGGCACGACGAGAACGTGGAGCGGGGGCCCGAAATCCGTCTCTTTGAGGGCCGCGCCGGTCCCCGCCGCGACCACCGGACATTCCGACCCCGCCCGGGCGATGCCCACGTAGAGCGCGGGCGGCTCGATGCCGCGCTTCTCCGCCATCTCCTCGATGAGGGCGATCGCCTCCGGAATGCGCATGTAGCGGTCCTTCTGGATATCGAGGTAGACGAGCGTGTGCAGGTTGCAGGCGAGGTTTGCCGCGATCGTCTCGACGGGCGCCGTCGGGAACCACCCCTTCGCGGGGAACGGCACCGAG
>JAGVUK010000130.1 GCA_019136335.1 Methanomicrobiales archaeon | reverse complement strand
TAGGATTGTATACCTGTGGATTCGTGCTCGCCAGGCTCATCCTCACCGTCGCCATCCCCGACTTTGCCATCCGTTCGTCGGCGGTGATCTTCATGAGGTAGATGGCGAGCGTCTCTGTAGGCCCGTCATAAAACCACCGCGGCTCGGCGAGCATCGCCGAACCCGTTGCATCCTCCTGGCGCGTCATCACCGCGCCGTTCTCAAGGGTGATCACCTCGGTACCGCGGTCGGATCGGTAAATCAGGGCGCCGGGGGAGAACTCGATGTCGGGACTGATACCGTTACCGGTGATCTTGAACATTGATTTGGAATCGCTGGAATTGATCACCTCGAGCGTCCCCCCGCTCACCTGGAGCGTCGCCTCCTTGTAGGGCACGTTCTTGAAGCAGAGGCTCTTCATGTCGTTCTGGATGACGATCATCGCCCGCTCCATGTTCCTGACGTCGGTGTTGCTCTGCTCCTTCACGAGCACCGGGTAGCCGTAGAGCGTAACGAGACCGATGCCGGTGAGCACGAGCCCCAGGATCAGGATAAACCCGATCGCCTCCGAGACTGCCTTTTCATTCATCATCACGGTTCTTCGCCTCACTTAAAACCCCTTTGAGTCATACTGGATCATGTTCCATCCCGCGCCGGTGGTGTTGCCGACGACACCCTTCGTCGCCCCGATGCCGGCGATGGCGACCTTGCTCTTGATGCTGCCGCCCTGCACCTCTATCGCCTGGCCCGCCCGGTTCTCGCCCTCCATCCACACATCCACGAAGTAGCCCTTCCCGGCGACGTCGTCGGGGATGTCGAACTTCGTCTCGATGGTCCCGTTGCCGGGCGCGATCACGTAGAGGTCAACGATCCGGGTGCTGACCCCGTTCCCGATATCCACGAAGGCGTGGTAGCGGAGCTTGTTCGCCGGCCCCTCCATCAGCGAGGCGTTGACGGAGAACATCATGACGATCATCAGCAGGAGGAGCACACCGGTGATGATGATGTATTCCATAAGCCGGGTGACGCCCTCCTCGTTCATCGGTTCAGTAATACACGGTCTCATTGTACACCGTCACCCCGTTGTTGTAGTGGATCTCTACCGGGTGGAGCCAGTGCCCGGAGACATCCATCTTTTGATTGACCGTGAAGCTAACCACGGCGTTCTTCCGTTCGAGGGATATCGCGATGATGTCTTCGCGAACCGCATTATCTGCATCGCCAAACTCTTTGACGTAGTCGAACACCGCCTCCCGCAGGTCCCGGATGTCGTTCTTCGGGAACTCGAGCACCCCTTCCGCGGTCGTCTGCCCGACAAGCGCCGATTGGTTGATAATCAGCGCGAGGAAGAACAGCGCCACGGCGACGAGGAGGCCCATCAGCACGATCCACTGGCCTTCTTCGTTCATGCACGCCATAAGAGCACCTCCACGAGGACGGCCTGGGGTCTTGATCCATAGGGGTTTCCCGTCGGCAGCTGCACCCACCGGGTCACCCGCACGGCGGATTCCCTTCCCGTCCAGGAGCCGTCGTCAGGTGGTTCAACGAACAGGCGCTCTTTAATCAAATCCCCTTCCCGGTAGGTGACGTTTGCGCTCATGTATAGGTTATCGATAGCACCGCTCGTCGTCCTGTTGCAGTAGTTCAGGAACGTGTCCCTGAATTGATCGCTACCGCCTGCGGCGTTATCTGCGTTGATGTAGCGCTTCAGATCGCTCTCCGTGTCTTCAGCATCCGGCGTATCCATCATCGCGAGCACATCGCTCCCGAGCTGCTCAAGCTGCATATCCGGTATGTGCGTATCCCCGGTGGTGTAGACGCTCGTCGTGCTGACGACAATGTATGCGGTGAGCAGCATGATGATCCCGGCCGCGACTCCCTCCATCGTGTAGAGCTGCCCCGCATCGTTCACCATATGGCGACCTCCAGGACCGCGGTCTTCAGAGGCGGGTGGGTGACATTCACATAGTCATACAGGTGAGTGCCGGTGATGTTGGTCTGCGGGGGATCATTCTCAAAGTTAAACCGGATATCCAGGATGCTGTTCTGGTCAAGGGTGAAGAGCGAGGTGGCTGCCGGTTTCAGTACCAGGGAGATGCTGGATTTGACCGGCACGTCCGGTTGGAGCGAGTGCAGATCCGAAGTGCCGTTGACGTACAGGGTGTAGAGGTTTGAATTTACCGTGTCGTATGAGAACGGGATACGAGTGAACCGCGGGTTTGGCCTTGTCGGGTCCATCTTCCAGAATGTGACGTCCTTGAGCGTCGCGCTCTCGGCGGCGGGTTCGGTCTTGTTAAGGTACGCATCGAAGTTCGTGATCGTCACGTTCACCGGCTCGGTCCTTGGGTCAATCCGGTAGGCCGGGCCTCGTTCAGGGCCCAGCAGGTCGCTGAAGTTGAGCCGGACGGTGAAGTTCTGGGGGTTCTGGGGGGTTTCTGTCTGGTAAGCCACGTTGGAACCAATCTCCGCCACCCCCGGCTCCTTGATCTTCACCACCCGGCGGATGTAGCCGTAGCCGGGGGGGAGGGGGTCGCCGGCCTGCTTGGGCTCGTAACTCCCATCCGGGTTTGAGATATTGAGCGAAAAATTATAAGAGTAGGGGATATCACCGAAGATCACTCGCTTGCGGTAATCATCGGGGGTGAAGAATGGTTCTCCAGAGGGCGATTTCTCAAAAAACCTCTCAACCTTCGTCGAGAGGAGGATATTCGGCGTCTCCTTCGAGACCGCAAGCCCCATCCGCTGAATCTCATCTTTCTGGGCTTCGCCGTACAACTCCCACGGGGGATAGGCCGGCCACCCCGGGTCCTCGACAAGGATCACCCCGGTCCTGTAGGCGACCGCGTCGTAGTCGATGCCGCTACTCTCGAGCCCGGCGAGGAGCCCCGGCACCATGCTCACCACCATGATCAGGGCGAGCATGAAGATGGTGAACCCCGCGAGGAAGTCAAGCGACAGCACCCCGTCATCGGCCGCCGGTCCTATACGATCACCTCCCCGGTATCCGCCCGGAACGCGAGGGTCTCCATCCCGGCGCCCGAATGGACTGTGACGGTGTAGACCCCCTCCGCGAGCGCGAGGTCGACCGTATCGGCACCGAGCCGCTCCATCACGGGCCGGAGCACCTTCTCCTGGCCGGAAAGGAGGTCCCCCGGGGAGAGGACGCCGGTGATGTTCACCTCCTCCGCGGGCAGGGGGGCCGGGAGCGAGATCTCCTTCCAGCCCGCAAGACCGAAGGTCAGCCATCGCACCTCCTCGCCGTCCCGGAGGCCGAGGGCCCAGGAGGTGGCCCGGCCGTCGCGGTCGACGCCGGTCCCGAGCACCTGGTGCACCGATGTCCCGGTGACGTTCAGGCCGCCCTCGGCACTGAGCAGGTCCAGCTCCGCGAGAGCCCCGGCGAGGGTCGAGGCCGCCGGCGGTTCCGGCAGGTCGATCGGGGTGATGCCGCCGGAGGCCGGCGGCGGGGATGCGCCAAGACAACCGCACGCGGCACAGAGGATACAGACTGCGGCAACCAGGGCCGGGACGCTTCCGGAGGATCTCATGTAAGGCAGTCATTATACACGAAGGTATATAAATAACCATCTCTCACGGGGAATCAAAAATTTGCCGTCCTCGCCCGATACTGGAAACGTGCAGGTACCCGGCGGCAAAAACATTTCATCTCAGGTGGGGCCCGCGAGCCCCGGGCAGCCCGGTCTTTATATGCCGGGGGCCCCGGCCCGCGAGCCCCGGCAGGATATCATAACCTATATCCTTCCGTTGGTAACAACATCTCATGCAAGGTAAGGACATGTGTACAACCACACCCCCCGGCACGCCGGGAGAAGCACACGGCCGGTTCGCCGAAGTAGGAGACCGCCCTTGAGCGGCTCCGCTCCGGCCGTGCCGAGGACGAGGAACTCGTCACCATTGCCGAGACCGACGCCTGCGGTGTCGACGCCATCCAGGTCCTGACGGGATGTACCGTCGGAAAAGGAAACCTCTTCTTTAAGGACTATGGGAAGCACGCTTTCACGTTCATCAACCGCCAGACCGGCGACGCAGTCCGCATCACCGGGAACCCGTCGTTTGACACCGACTCGCTCGACCCCGGCCTCGCATCGCTCCGGGCGCGGGTCATGCAAGGCCGGGTCCCCGACGAGGAATGGGCCGAGTACCGGAGGCGGACGGACCGGCTCGTCGAGAGGTCGACGTCGAGATACCGGAGCGGGCCCGGATCTTTTCGTCGGTGCCGTGCGCAAAATGCGGCGAGCTGACCGCCGAGTCCCGGGTCCGGGTCGAGAACGGCAAGTTCGTCTGCCGGGCCTGCTCGAAGGGATACTCCCGGCGCTGGTGAGGGCGGCCCCCTCACCGCACGATTTTTGTTATCGGGATCTCGAGGATATCCTCGGCGCCTGCAGCCTTCAGGTGCGGGATGAGGCCGTTGACGAGCCCCTTCTGCACCACCGTCTGGATGCCGAAGTAATCGATGCCGTGCAGCCTGCCGACGGTGGGTTTCTTCATCGCGGGGAGGGCCTCGATGACGCGGTCGAGCGCCGCAGACGGCACGTTCATCGTCAGGAGCACCTGGTGGCGCGCCTCGATCACCCCGAGGAGGAGGGTCGTGATCTCCTCGATCTCCCGGCGCTTCTCCGGGTCCCGGAGCGACTCGTGGTTTGCAAGGAGCGCGGTGTGCGACTCCATGATCTGGCCGACGATCTTGAGCCCGTTCTTCTTGAGCGTGCTCCCGGTCTCCGTGAGGTCGACGACGACGTCCATCAGGTCGGGCACCTTCGCCTCCGACGCACCATAGGAGGCAAAGAGCCTGACGGGGACGCCGTTCTCCTTGAAAAACTTCTCCGTGATCCGGGGGTACTCGGTCGTCACCCGGCTGCCCGGCCGGATGGCGGCGACGCTCTCGATAGGCTCGTCGCGGTGGACCGCGACCACGATCTTCACGTTCCCGTCACCGGTCTTGCTGTAGGAGAGGTTTGCGATCTCCTTAACATCGGCCCCGCTCTCCTGCACCCAGTCAAGCCCCGATATCCCGAGGTCGAAGTACCCCATCTGGACGTAGAGCGGGATCTCCTGCGGGCGGAGGATCTTCACCTTTCCGATCCGGGGGTCGTTGATACGCGGATTGTAGTCGCGGTCGGTCCGCCTGACCTCGAGGTCCGCCTCCTTGAAGAGCTGGAGCGTCTGCGCTTCGAGGCTCCCCTTCGGGAGAGCAATCGTGATCATAGAAAGGATATCGGGCAGAAAAAGAGTTAAAGGTGGTGATCCGGATCTCAATCGATGGTGTGGATGACAAGCCCCGAGAGGAGCTTCGGCTCGAACCAGGTGGACTTCGGGGGCATGACGCCGTCTGCATCGGCGATCGCGAGCACCGTCCCGACCCCCACCGGCTGCATCGCCACCGCAAGGGCGTACTCGCCGGAGTCCACGAGCCGCTCGAGCCCGGAGAGGGGCTTTGCCCCGCCCATATAGTGGAGCCTCGGGTCGCCCCGGGGGTCGGTGATGCCGAGCATCCCTTCGAGGACATCCTTCTGGAGCACCGAGACGTCGAGCGACCCGATCAGGTCGGCAGGGTCTCTGATCGGCCGGGAGACCTCGTACCAGGTTCCCTGCATATAGAAGTGCATGACGTGAAGCGGTTCATCTCCGGCCGAGAGCGGCTGGATCTGGTACTCCGAGGCGTCGACCTTCCCGTATGGGCGGATATTCCAGCCCGCCTGTAAGAGCGCATCGATGAACCCCGGGAGGGTGAGATCGCCGAGATCGGTGACGAGCCTGCTGTAGCCGTGGATCCGGACGCGGTCCTGGGCGAAGAGGACGACCATGAACCTCCCCGCCTCTTCGGTGAACCGGCCTTCCCTCCGGCGCCGCTCAGCCACGTTCACCGCCGACTTGGCCCGGTGGTGCCCGTCTGCGATGTAGGCCTCAGGCACGGCCGCAAAGAGGGCCTCGAGGCGCGAGAGGGCCGCTTCGTCGGTGACCCGGTAGACCTGGTGGAGCACTCCCGATGCGGTCGTGGTGCTCCCGTCAGGCCCCGTCCCGTTGATGAGGGAGTGGACGTAGGAGAAGATCTCGCCGGGATCGCGATAAAGCAGGAAGACGAGGCCGGTGTTCGCCCCCACCGCGTCGATGTGCCGGGTCCGGTCCTCCTCCTTGTCATACCGGGTGAGCTCGTGCCGCCGGATCCGCCGGTTCTCGTACTCCTCCGTCGCCACACAGCAGACCAGCCCGACGAACTCTTCGCCGTCCTGGACGGCCCGGTAGACGTACATACCCGGTTCCGGATCCCGTTGCAGCCGTCCGTCCGCGAGCAGACCGTCGAAGACCTCCCGCGCCCGCTCGTAGACCCGGTCGTCGTGCGGGGGGAGGTCGGGGAGTTCGGCGTCGGGCCGGCTGACCCGCAGGAAACTCAGGGGGTTCTTCTCGATGCACTCCCGGGCCTCCTGTGCCGTCACCACATCGTACGGCACGGATGGAATTTTTTCGGAGTACCGCCGCTCCGGACGGACCGCTGCAAAACGATAGATCTGGACCATGGATACCGCCACACTCGTATGTGCCTACTATTTTGTCTCCTGACACTATAGCAGCCTGCAGACATTCCGCAGATAGTTGCCATCGAGAGGACAGTGTTCGTCGACCCCTGGGACGAGAAAACGTTCCGGGAATCGCTCGCTTACTACCCGGAGACGTTCTTTGTGGCCCGGAGCAACGGAGATATAGCCGGGTTCGTCGCCGCGGGCCTCGAGGACACCGGCGAAGAATTCTACGGGCATATCATGAACTTTGCCGTCGCCCCGGAATACCGGCGCCGCGGAGTCGGGCAGCACCTCATCCGCCGCCTGGAACAGGAATTTGCGCTCGTGGGCGCGAGTGGGGTCCAGCTCGAGGTCCGGATCAGCAACACCGGGGCGCAGGAGTTTTACCGCCGCCTCGGCTACCGGGAGGTCTTCCAGATCGCCTCGTATTACGCGAACGACGAAGACGCCCTCGTTATGATGAAGTGGTTCCGGTTTTAGGGGCCGGAACCGGGGCCCCCCTCCCGTTATCCCCGCCCGTGCTCCCGGTGAGCCCGGGCCAGGTGCTGCGCCGCGAGGGCGCCGAGGAGGGAGAGTTCGCCGGCAAGCACTCCCGCCCCCACGATCTCTGCAAACGCCTTCGCGTGGGTTCCCGGCGGGTCCCCGCCCCC
>JAGVUK010000090.1 GCA_019136335.1 Methanomicrobiales archaeon | reverse complement strand
CGTCTCCCTGTTCGGGAAGACCCACCCGTAGCCCCACCGGCAGGCGGCAAGGACGAGGTGAGGTGTCGCAAGGTCGGCGTCCAGGCGGATCGCGCCGTCGCCGTTTGCGAGCGCCCCCACCTCAACGCGCGGGATCGCAAGTTCCAGCGCCCACCCGAGGTTTTTTCGCCACCGTTGCCGGTCGACGACACTCCCCGGGAGAGAGCGCCGGACCCGGCTGTTGATCCCGTCGGCCCCGATGAGGACCCGGGCGGCATACCGGTCCCCCTCCGACGTCGTGACGGTGCGCCGGGCGTGATCGACAGCGATGACTTCCGCGCCCTCGTAGATATCCGCCCCGGCATCTGCCGCTTTCCGGGCAAGGATGGCGTCGTAGCGCTCCCGCCGGGTGAAGTAGAACGGCTCCGCAAGGTCCCCGGCAAGGATGCGGCTGTTTTTGATGTAGAGCGCGTACCCGGTCCCGACAGAATCGAGCAGCCCCTTCTCGCGGAGCGAGGGGACCGGGAGGTGAAAGACCCGCTCGAGGAACCGGACGGACTTCTGGCTGAGGCAACCTCCGCAGACCTTGTCCCGGGGATACGTCTGTTTCTCAAGGAGCGCCACCCGGTGCCCGAACCCCGCAAGCAGGTAGGCGGCGGTGCTCCCGGCAGGCCCGCCCCCGATAACGACGGCGTCATACACCGGTTGATTATCCATTCATCTCTCTCCTCGCGATGATGGGGTCCGGCGCATACCATATTCTTTTCCCCGGGAGGAGTATGGTATACGCCGGGATTGGATAGCGTCTCTGAAGGGAAGTATTTACGAGCTCCCTTTTTACCGCATCAGCCCCGGGGAGAGGCCGCTTCCCCGCTCCCGAGCGGCCTGTACCAGACGTTCATATCCTCAAGAGAGCCGCATATGTTGACGCTCTTTGCGAGCGTCCCGGCGCAGGTGTAACCGGCCCGGGCGAAGGTGATGCTCGCCGGGTATGAACGGGCCCGGGCGACGGCAAAGACCGTTTTCATCCCGAGTCGGCGCATCTCCGCTTCCATCCGCCGCAGGAGGCGGCCTGCAAACCCGCGGCCCCGGTACTCCGGCAGCGTCGCAAAACCGGTCATCTCCGCAAACAGGGCATCGGGATCCACGGCCGCCGAGGCAACCGCGGCGATCCGGTTGCCGTCACGGATGCAGAAACACCGGAGCCACCCCTGCATCTCCTGCGCAAGGTAGGCCGGATCGTGAATGGGGACCGGATACGTCTCGAAGACCTCCCGGTAGACCGCCGCGAGCTCCGGCGCATCCGCCGGTGCGGCGGGGGCACAGGTGAAACCCGGATCGAGTCTCCGATCTGCCGCGCCCTGCCGGGCCTTTGCCCGGGCAACCGCGAGGACGTCGTCGATCCCGTTCCCGTCGCCCGGGGTGGTGTCGAGGTAGTTTGCCATGTAGTAGCCGTCCACCTCACCGCGGAACAACCCCCGGAGGCGCGCTTTCGGGGTGTAGCCGCACGACACGAAGTGGTCGCGAGCCGGGGCAGGGACCCTTGCGAATATCCGCGAGTAGCCCCGATCTTTTGCGAGCGCGAGGATCCGGCCGGTGATCCCGGGGAGATCCGCCGGGTTGAGGTGGAAGAGGTAGACCCGGTCGTTGTGCGGGCCGTGGTGGACCCGGCTTTGCCCGAGCATCGCGACTGTGTCGGCGCAGGCGCCTTTTTGCCTGCGTACCGACGCTTGTCCGGTCAGCAACCCGGCAGAAAGAGGTTTTTTCGCCGTAGGCCGCACCCGGGCGGTTCCGGCTTCGTTACAGGTTATATGGTTTTTCTGGTCTTGTAGAGAACCAAACATACTGTTCCCGGACTAACTATAGTGTTGACAATATATAGTTGGCCCGGATCGTATGCTCCCGGGCATAGTATAGAGCGGCATGCACCATGCCCCGATCACTTTCACCCCGCACCCGGCAGGCTCTTCTCCCCCCGGGCTGATGCTTCCGGTATGTCCGTTGCGGAGCAGAAACTCACCCGCCTCACCGCTGCCGGCAGGTTCGACCTCTGCTGTCCCGGGGAGTGTATCCGGATGCTCTCCAATGCTTCTCACATCACCTACAACCCCCGGGCCGGCGGGTGCGGGCGGATGCTCAAGGTCCTCCTCCACGGCGCCTGCTCCTACGACTGCGCCTACTGCGCCGTCCGCCTCCAGAAGGAGCGGCTCTCGTTCTCCCCCGGAGAGCTCGCCGATACCTTCCTCGGCCTCTGGCAGGAGGGGATCGTCGGCGGGCTCTTCCTGAGTTCCGGGATTCCCCGCGACGTCGACCTGGTGATGCACGAACTCGTGGAGACGGGGGAGATCCTCCGCCGGCGCGGTTACGACGGCTACCTCCACCTGAAAGTCCTCCCCGGTGCGGCCCGGGCGGATATCCATGACGCCGCCCGCGTGGCGGACCGGATCAGCATCAACCTTGAGGCGACGTCCCCCGACCGCCTCGGGGGCATCGCGGGAGTGAAGGATTACCGGCAGGATATCCTGAAGCGCCAGGCCTGGGTGGCGGAAGAGAAACCGGGGCATCACACCACCCAGTTCGTCCTCGGCGCGGCGGACGAGACCGATGCAGAGGTCCTCTCCTGCGTCGCCGACCAGTACCGGCGGATCCGGCCCTCCCGGATCTACTTCTCGGCGTTCCGCGCCCTCCCCGGAACTCCTCTCGCGGCGCACCCCGATACCCCGGGATGGCGGGCGCGGCGGTGGTACCAGGCCGACTACCTGCTCCGGGACTACGGCGTTACCCCCGGCGACCTCCGTGCGGTCCTCGATGAGGAGGGGTTCTTTGCCGACCGGGACCCAAAAGAGGTCCTTGCAGCACGCCGTTGTCCGGTGAACGTCAACACCGCCCCGCGCCGCGATCTCCTCCTGGTCCCCGGTATCGGGCCGAAGGGGGCCGACCGGATCCTCGCCCTGCGGAGAGTGCGGCCCCTTTCCGGCCCGGCCGACCTTGTCCGGGCCGGGATCCGCGGGAAGGCCGCCGGGCGCCATGTCACGTTCGGCGGGCGGGAGACGGTGCAGACGAGGCTTGTTTTATAACATCTGATAAAAGAGAGTGAGGGTTACCCGACCTTCCCGAACTCCTCGCCCACCTCGGCGGCAGAGCGGTAGGTCCGGTCGCTGAACCCTTCAAGCGTCGTGATCACGCCCTCCGGGGCATCGTTCTTCCGGGCGTGGTCAATCAGGTCCTGCCTCCCCGCGGGGTAGTCCATGCCCTTGAGGTAGACCTGCAGGTCGGCGGCCGAGAGATGCCCGGGCGAGGGGGCCGTCGTCGTCGTGGGCTGTTCGGCCTCCGCCGCCGGCCGGGTCTCCTCCTCGACGACGGTCTCGCGGGGCGGCGCCTCCGTTACGGGCACCGCCATCCGGCCCCGCCCCTCTTCCCCCTCCACGGCTTTTATCGGCATCTCCTCACGGGGGGCCTTCTCCCGCACCTCGACCCGCTCGGTCGTGACGACCTCGCGGGGCGGGGGCTCCGTCCGGGTCACGGCCCGCGCTTCCTCCTGGCTCGGGGGACCCATGGGCCGCTTCGCCTCGATCAGGTTCCAGTTCGCCTCTCTTGGCCACTCCCCCTCGGTTAACCCGGGCTCGTTGTCGAGTTTATACTTGCTTATGTTCACCACAAAGACGTCGTCCCCCGGCCGGTAGACCATGGCCTCAATGGGGATAGCGAAGTGCTTTGCCCCGAGACCGAACATGCCCCCGGTCCTGAGCACTGCATACGCCACTCTTCCCGTGGGAAGACCGACCCGGAGGCTTGAGATCTCACCAAGGTCATACCCCTCCGGGTTCTTCACGCGCTTCCCCACGATATCCTCGGACGCGAGGTACTCCTGCCCCTCGGTCCTGCGCATCTGCTGCTCCAGAATCGTCTCCGCCATTGGAACCACCATCTCCGTTGTCTGCTCCCGAAGGTGATCGCAACCTTCGCGCAGAGCGGGCGATGCGTGCTGTGACTATTTAACATTTCCCCGGTTGCCGGCAGGAGGTTCTCCTCGGCCGGGAGAGCGTGCGGGGGAGGACGGGA
>JAGVUK010000321.1 GCA_019136335.1 Methanomicrobiales archaeon | reverse complement strand
TCCCCTGACTATACCGTCCTCATGGAGTCGAACGCCGCCGACGTCGAGGGGGCGCTCCAGACACTCGACGGCGATGTTGAGGGGCTCGTCGTCGATCGCGTCATCGACCAGAAACTCCTCGACCAGATTGGGGGAAGAGACCTCGAGTTTGTGGCTGCCCGCGACTTTAAAGGTATTATAAAGCGCCCCCTCTCCATCAGGCTTATAAAGATAGGGTGAAGATCATCCGGGGTGCAAATTTATATATGTTTATATTCACTATTTTTATCTCCGGGAGAGAATATGCACAAGGAAGAGTTAATAGCCTTACATGGGATTCTTACGGAGATTAAAGATTATTTTGAGTTGACGAACCCGGAATTGAAGTTTTCGCAGTATTATGCACTGAAGATAGATCCTTCTCAGGTGCACAAGAGCAAAATGGAACATAAATATGCAATATTCGTGCTCGGAACGGAACTTGCGAACGCCATGAAGGATGTGGAGTTCTCATCGTCGGGGAGGATCTCCGCCCGGATGAAGGAACTTGCCGAGAAGACCTTAAAAGAGATCGAATATCTCCAGTGAAGACTCCCCTATCCGCGCATCGTCCGCGGACAGGGTATCCTGCCGGGGCAGGAGGCCCCGGCGCTCCTCTCCTCAGGCCCGCATCTCGCGCCTGCGCTCGATGAGGTACGCGGCCAGCAGTTTCGGGATCGGTGCCGCCATGCAGTGCCAGTTCGGCGTCCCGTTCACCTCAAGAACCGTGTAGCCCTCCCTGTCACGGAGGAGATCGACGCCGCAGTAGTCGATCCCGACCGCCGATGCCGAAGCCTCGGCTATGGCCCGCATCTCCTCATCGATCGGGACCGCCGTGCCGATCCCGCCCTGGTGGATGTTGTGCATCAGGCCCTCGGATACCCGGGTTATGGCGCCGACGGCCTCCCCGCCGAGGACGAAGACGCGGAAGTCCCGGTCGTTTGGCACGTACTCCTGCAGGTACCAGGGCCCCGGGCCGAGGTCGTCCGGCTTCTCCACCAGCCGGATGCCGTTGCCGTCAAACCCATAAAGCGGCTTATAGACGACCTTCCCGTGCCGCAGGAGGAACTCCCGCGCCTGCGTCTCTGAGCGCATGTATGCCGTCTCCGGTGTCCGGATACCGTTCCTGAGGAGGAGCGCGGACGTCATCACTTTCGATGCACAGGTGACGATGCTCTCAGGTGTGTTGATCACCTGGTTATGGAGCGAGAGTACGCTCAGGGTCTCGAACTGATGCCCGTCCTGTCGGATCCCGCAGACCCATACGAGTTCGTTCTCAAGCCCGGAGTTGAGAGGGTCGATTACGCCGAGATCGAGGACCCTGCACCGGGCATCGGCTCTCTCCAGCTCCCGTATAACAGCGCCGGTCGAGTTATCGTCCGGCGTATCAGTCGGTTTTGGTACGATATGGATCATAGGCTTCACATCCCGCTCACGGGACTAACGGTTCACTCCCGGGGTTTTCAGTACCCTTTTGTACCTCGCCGGATATAATCAATGGGGATGGAGATGATGCAGAAGAACCGGATCGGCATCATCGGGTGCGGAAACCCTCTCATGGGAAACGACGGGGCGGGAATCCTGGTGATGCAGCGCTTCGAGGGGAGGTACCCGGGTGTCGACGCAATCGACGGCGGTACCGGGGGTTTTGGCCTCATTCCCCTGATGGAAGGGTACGAGAAGGTCGTGATCGTCGATGCGATGACGGGCATCGGCAGCCATATCGGCGATGTCGTCGTCTTTGAGACGCCGCCCTCTCCGGACCTTCCCGCATGCGCACTCCATGATGTCGGAATCGGCGACGCGGTGACGATGGCCCACGAGCTCGGGTACGTCACGGAGGTTGTGACCATCGGGATCGAGGTGGGCGATATCCGGGCGTTCAGTCAGGATATAGACCCGGCGGTCGAAGGAGGAGTCCGGGTTGCCGAAAAAGAGGTCCTCAGGGTCCTGCAGGAGTGGGCCGGCGAATCTGACGGCGCTTTCACCTGTGGGGATGAAGAGAGCGGATCCAGGAGCCCCTCTTCAGGGCGGGGTAACTCACAGGTGCGGCGATGAAGTGTACGAGCGCGAGAACATCAGGCTCATTTCCAAAGGTATAAATAGCAAGATTTATCTCATACAACAGTATTGAAGATGTCCGTATGCAGCTGCCACGAGGTCGGTTCCATCGCCTTCTCAAGTCCACAACATCCCGTGCCCTGATAGAGGAGATGGCGTCCGCACGGTTTACCGGGATCTGTACAATCGTCCTTGGCGGAGAGAGCGCCGTTCTGGTGCTGAATGAAGGTCTGGTGGTGCTTGCCGAATATGGGGGCATGAAAGGGCAACACGCACTGGACGCGGTATTGAAGGGCGAAGAGAGCGAAGCGGCGGCAGAACTGAACCTCCTGACGCCTGAGCAGCTACAACTCGCCCGGGAGTTCAACAGGCCGTTTACGACCGCCAGCGCCGATACCGGTAAAGAGAAAAGGCCTTCACCGGCGAAGGCCGCTCTGGGAGGGGCGAAACCGCCCGCCGGACCGATAGGCTCCACTGCGGCACCGGCGCCGAAGCGCCGCCCGGAACCGGCAGGAGAGGGGCAAAAGATCCCTATGCCGGGCGCAAAACCCGTGCAGGAGGCGGCTGCAACACCTCCATCCGGGAGTGACGATATCGAGATGCTCATCCGGAACATGGAGGAGATGGACATTGAGCAACTCGTCAGCAGTTTCAGGGTAAACTGCAAGGACATGCTCAGAAAGATTCATCTCGACCACCTCATCCAGGACGGAGATACTTAAACAGGCAGGAGCTGATAACAGAATGGATTCGACAGACACCATACAGATCTTCCTCGTCATCATAACGGTGGCGACGATAGCCGGCTTTGCCGGCGTTCTGTACTTTCTTTCGAGGATCTCCCGGGCCCTCGCCGGACAGAGGCCAGAAGGCGCTACCGGAACTCAGGAGGGACCGGCGAGCAATGCACGGCCGGCCGCCGTCGAGCCCGCAGGACCGCCCGGCGATATCGACCCCCGGGGGGTGCGGAGCCTGGAAGAGTACCTGGGCGCAATCGGCAGGAAGTACAGCCTTGCATCCTTCACGCTGGCAACCGCGGACGGCCTCCTGATCGGCTCGACGAGGCCCGGCAGCGAAGACGAGGCAGCCCGGTACAGTCACCTCTACGCCCAGGGAAGACTGCAGGATGAGACCGGAGCAGAACTCCTTGGTATTCCCTACCGCGGGGAGACGGTCGTCGGCATCGTCCGCCCTTCGGAGCACCTCTCTGCTGAACTGATGAACGCACTTAAACAGGATACCCGGGATGCCCTGCAGCGCTGGGTGTAAGGCCGGTGTGCCCGGGAGATACGATAACGAGTGATTCCATGGTGAAAGTATACACGATTGCATCCGGCAAAGGCGGTACCGGCAAAACGACGGTTACGGCAAACCTGGGGCCGATGCTGGCCCGGTACGGGAAGAAGACATGCATCCTCGATGCCGATGTCGGGATGGCGAATCTCGGACTCATACTCGGGCTTGAGAACCTGCCGGTGACCCTGCACGAGGTGCTGGCAGGCAAAGCCCGCGTCCGCGAAGCCATATATGACGGGCCGTTCGGCGTGAAGGTGGTGCCGTGTGGACTCTCCCTGCAGGGGTTCCAGCAGTCGAAACCGGACCGGCTAAAAGACGTCATGGCCGACCTCGTGAGCGAGTTCGATATCCTGATCCTGGATGCTCCTGCAGGGATAAGCCGGGACGGCGTCATCCCGCTGACGATCGCCGACGGGGTGATCCTCGTCGTGAACCCCGAGATCTCCTCGATCGTCGACTCCTTAAAGACGAAGATCCTGACCGAGACTGTCGGCGGGCATGTCGAAGGCGCGATCATCAACAGGGTTGCCGGCAGCGGGGACGAGTTCAACCGCGCACAGATGGAGAAACTCCTCGGAGTCCGGGTGCTCGGGGTCGTACCCGAAGACCCCAACGTCCGGCGTGCGTCGGCCGAGGCGCCGGCACAGCGGGAAGGGTTCGTCGACCGGCTTGCCCGCGCCCTCTTCCGGTCAAAGGCGTGATGCAGGAGCCGTCTGAACGCGAAAGATCGCGCATCGCTCCTCCGCGCTCAACGCGAGCGGCCGGATCACCGCTCGCTACAGGTTAGCTCTCGCGAAGAGGAGCGGGGATATCAGATGGAGCGGTCTAATACTGGACCGTTTCACCCTATTTTGATGGCGCGAGGGGCGGATCGCCGTCGCTCGCGAGAAATTATGGTGCACGTGAAATAGCCTGCTACGCCTCACGCTGCACGGATGAAAACGGCCTGCTCTCCGGGCAATGCCCGGATAGTGGACCATGGCGGCTATCGCGCCGGAGAGTGTGGGGAGGAGGGGGACCGCGCCCCCCCGCTCCCCCAAAAGGAAGCCATGCCCAGGCGTGATGGAGTTGGCGGCCAGGAGTTTGCCGCCGCCCGGGCCCCCTGATATTCGTGGAAAATACATAAAATCCCCGATGTTAATCGTGGCGCGAGATTCACGCAACGAACTGATTATATATAATCATATTTTAATAGCAGGAGGTGGTAACCACATTCAGAGGCTCATAATGAATATATTTGTGGACAAGGATGCGTGCGTCGGATGCGGTCTCTGCGTCAAAGACTGCCCGATGCACGTGTACGAACTCCAGAACAGTGTGAGTGTTCCGGTCAGGCCGAATAACTGCATGGGGTGCCTGTCCTGTCACGAGATCTGCCCGGCCCAGGCGCTTGAACACCGCGGTATCTACCCTGCCCGGAGGCATTACGTCGACATCAAGGTCTGCGAGATGCTTCGGAAGGTGATCTGATGAGCGCGGGTTACATCGACGAACTACACGAGGCCTTCCACTCCGATCTCGTCTACCGGCCGGAGGATATTCCTCTTGACTGCACACCGCGGCCAAAAGAGATGGAGCAGACGCTCCACGGTGTGATGAAACTCAACGGTCT
>JAGVUK010000184.1 GCA_019136335.1 Methanomicrobiales archaeon | reverse complement strand
TCTGACGAGGGCCGCGAGCTCCTCCGCGGACCGGGGAGCAAGGGCGTCGCGGACCATGGCGACCGCCTCCCGGAGCAGCCTGCGCCACGCCTGCGACCAGCCGGGGTGCGCCCCGCTGTGGCACCCGCACTCCTCTCGCCAGCGCCCGACGCCGTGGGTGCAGCTCCAGGACGTTCCCTCCCGGACGGCGACCTCGTGCGTGGGCGGGTGAGCGGCGAGGTACTCGCCGTAGACCGTGAGGCGGACGTCGCGGCGCGCCTCGATGGTCCGGAGACAGTAAGCGAGCGCCATCTCCCCGAACTCGCGGTGGTGACCGTAGGTTTCCCCGTCGGTCGCGATATGCACGAGTTCGGGGCGTCCCCTGCCCGGGGAGAACGCGCCGAGCAGCCGCCCGGAAAAGCGCCGCCCGTCGGAGAGCAGGTCCCCGAACGCGACGTCGCGGGCGATCGCCCCATCGTAGAAGAAGATGGCGATGCTCCGGCCCGAGGGGAGACGGCAGAGGTAGGGCATCCGCGTCTCGACCCGGCCGCCGGAGGCGTCTGTCCAGCCCTCCGCCCCGATCGCCCGCACCTTCCCTGCCTGGTGAGGGGCAAGGATCGTGAACCGGATCCCGGCCCCGGCCATCAGGTCCAGGGACTCGAGATCGACCGCCGTCTCCGGGAGCCACATCCCTTCTGGCTCCCGGCCGAACCGTGACGCAAAGTCGCGGACCCCCCAGGCGACCTGGGTCCGTTTCTCCTCCGGGGTCGCAAGCGGCAGGATGAGGTGGCTGTAGCAGGAGGCGATCGCGGACCCGTGGCCCGCGTAGCGCTCCCGACTCTCCCGGTCGGCATCGATGATCGCCCGGTAGACCGCCGGACGATGCTGCGCGAGCCAGGAGAGAAGCGTCGGTGCGGCCGTGAAACTGATCCTCGAGTAGGTGTTTGTGACCTCCGCGATTACGCCATCCTCATCAAGGATACGTGCGGCGGTGTTTGGGCCGTAACACTCCGCGGCCACCCGTTCGTTCCAGTCATGGTACGGGGCGGCGGACCGCTGGACCTCGATATCACCGAGCCAGGGGTTCTCCCGTGAGGGCTGGTAGAAGTGGCCGTGGATGCAGATGGCGCGGTCCATCGTCACGCCCCCTCGGGAGCGAAGATGACAACCCCGAGCGGGGGCAGGGTGAGCGGGAGCGACCACGGCCGGCCGTGCACCGGGACCTGCTCCGCCTCCACCCCCCCGAGGTTCCCGACACCGCTCCCCCCGTAATCGACCGCATCGCTGTTGAGCACCTCCTCCCAGAACCCGCCGAACGGAACGCCGACCCGGTAGTTGTAGCGCGGGACCGGGGTGCAGTTGCAGACGACCAGGACGACGTCGTCCGCCGACCGTCCCCGCCGCAGGTAACTGACGATACTCTTCTCCACGTCCGAGAAGTCGACCCACTCAAACCCCTCCGGGTCGGCGTCCCGCTCGTGGAGGGCGGGTGCGCGGCGGTAGAGGCGGTTTAAATCCCCGGTCCACCGGAGGATCCCCTGGTGGGAGGGATACTGCAGGAGGTGCCATTCAAGCCCGGCATCATGGCTCCACTCCGACCACTGCCCGAACTCACCCCCCATGAAGAGGAGTTTCTTCCCCGGATGGGTGAACATGTACCCGTAGAGGAGGCGGAGGTTTGCCCGTTTCCGCCACTCGTCACCGGGCATCTTTCCGATGAGCGAACTCTTCTCGTGGACAACCTCGTCATGCGAGAGGGGGAGGACGTAGCGTTCATTGAACGCATACCATATGCTGAACGTGAAGAGGTCAGGCCGGTACTTCCGGAAGACCGGGTCGAGCACGAAGTAGTCCAGAGTATCGTGCATCCAGCCCATGTTCCACTTCAGGTCGAACCCGAGCCCCCCGGTCGCGGTCGGGGCGGTCACCCCCGGCCAGGAGGTCGCCTCCTCGGCGATGACGAGCACGTCCGGGAAGTTCGCATGGACCGTCTCGTTCACCTTCCGGAGGAACCCTATCGCCTCGAGATTCTCCCTCCCGCCGTAGACGTTGGGTGTCCATTCCCCCGCGCTCCGCGCGTAGTCGAGGTAGAGCATCGAGGAGACCGCATCGACCCGGAGACCATCGGCGTGGTAGCGTTCGAGCCAGAAGATGGCGCTGCTCAGGAGGAACGACCGGACCTCGTTTCTCGCGAGATTGAAGACGTAACTCTTCCACTCGGGGTGGTAGCGCTGGCCGGGGAGGGCGTGCTCGTAGAGGTAGGTGCCGTCGAAGTAGGAGAGACCGTAGCCGTCGGCGGGGAAGTGAGACGGCACCCAGTCGAGGATCACCCCCACCCCGCGCTGGTGGAGGCAATCGATGAGGTGCATGAAGTCCTGCGGGGTGCCGTACCTGCTCGTGGGGGCAAAGTAGCCGAGCGTCTGGTAGCCCCAGGAGGCGTAGAACGGGTGCTCCATGATGGGGAGGAACTCGACGTGGGTGAACCCGGCGTCAACCAGGTATTCAGCGAGTTCGTCTGCCGCCTCCCGGTAACTGAGGGACCGGTTCCCCTCCTCCGGCACCTTCCGCCACGAGCCCGCGTGCATCTCGTAGACGGATATCGGGGCGTCCGGGGAGTTCTCCTCCTCGCGGCCCCGCATCCACGCCCGGTCGCGCCACGTGTAGGCGAGGTCCCAGACGATGGATGCGGTCTTTGGCGGGATCTCCCAGAAGCGGGCGAACGGGTCGCCTTTCTCCACGGAGTAGTCGTTGTACCTGCTCCTGATGTGGTACTTGTAGAGCACTCCCTGGCCGATATCCGGCAAAAATCCTTCCCAGATGCCGGAATCGTCGCTCCGCGCCGAAAGCGGATTCCTGCCCGCCTCCCACCCGTTGAAGTCCCCGATGACCGAGACTTCCGCCGCGTTCGGCGCCCAGACCGCAAAGAAGGTTCCCCGTCTGCCGTCGGCGACGGCAGGATGCGATCCCAGCCGGTCGTACAGGCGGGAGTGGCTCCCCTGCCGGAAGAGGTAGACGTCGTAGTCGGTGATGAGACTCCGGGTCCTCGTGATGTCTGGTGGCGCCTGCTGCATGGTTTCCCCTCCAGGATCAGGGGCCGCCGGAAAGAACCTTCCTGTAGACGCCAAGCGTTCTCTCCGTGACGACGGCCCACCGGAACTTCTCCATCACTTTCCGGCGGCCGGCCTTCCCGAGGCTCTGCATGTAGGCCGGGTCGTCGATGAGGTGGCAGATCCCCCAGGCGATCGAGTCCGGCCGGACGGGGACCTTGATCCCGTTCATGTAGTTGTCGATATTCTCGGAGAGCCCCCCGACATCGGTCGCGACGACGCAGCGCTCCGCGCTCCAGGCCTCTGTAAGGACAAGCCCAAACGGTTCGTTCCTGCTCGGTATGGCGACGAGATCGCAGGCGTTCAGGAGTTGGACGTGCTCTCTGTCGGAGATGTAGCCGAGGAACTGCACGGGAAGGCCGTGGGCCATCCCTTCGAGGTAGCCGCGCATATCCCCGGTGCCAGCGAAGAGGAACTGCACATCCCAGCGTGTGGCGAGGATCCGGGGTACGGCCTGGAGGAGAAGATCGGGCCCCTTCTGGTAGGTGAGGCGCCCGACGAAGAGGACGACGGGCGCGAGCGGGTGGATGCCGTAGCGCTTCTTCACCTCGCCCGGGTCGACCCGGGCGTAGTAGGCATCGGGATCGATCCCGTTTGGGATGACGGTGACTTTCCACTCAGGAACGTTGTAGAGCCACATCACCTCGGTCTTCGTCGAGTTCGAGACGGTCGTGACCGCTTTTGCGATGTAGCCGCCGTACCACTCTTTTCCCGATATCTCCTTAAACTCCCACCACCCGCCGAAGTTCCCGCCGTGCCGCCCGTACTCGGTGGAGTGATAAGAGAGGATGGTGTTTCGGTCACGGAGGATGTGCATCGCCTCGACGAGGTGCCAGTCGTGGAAGTGGAGGATATCGAACGCCGGAGTGTCGCAGGCGCGGAAAGCGTCCACGAGCATGTTGCTCATGGTCCTGCAGTACTCGACGATGTTGTCGCCGTAAGGGCGGCAGTAATGGTAGTGGACGCCGTTGATATCCGCATCCCCGGGCTCTCCCCGGGTGAAGAAGTGGACCTCGTGCCCCCTCCGGGCGAGGTGCTCGGCGAGGTGAGTCGCCGCCGGCGCAAGCCCACCCACCTTGAACGAGGAGTGGAGCGACTCCCAGCAGAAGAATGCTATCTTAAACGTTTCCATAGTCTGTCGATCCTATTCTGAATTGTTGAACGGAGCTTGCTGCGGTCGTCGACGCCCCGGATCTTCTCCGCCAGTTTCGTATCGCCGATGACCTGGTCGATCCAGTGGTAAAAGTCCTCCCGCTCCACGTGGTACCGGATGACGTCGTCCGGAGTAAACTCGAGCATGTTTGTGAGTTCCTGCAGGCTGTGGGCGGCGTACCCGGCCGGCCTGTCGTATGACGAGAAGGAGAACGCCTTATCGGGGGGGACGCACCGGAGCGAGAGAGCGGCTTTCGGCGACCGTGTGCTGGCTGCAGACCGTTCTTCGGCGTGGGAGAGGATCTGCATAAACGAGGTGAAGTAGTCGTAGGTTGCCTGGTGGCTGACGGCGTGGTGGGGTTTTCCGCACGAGGCCGAACGCATGGCCATTCTCCGGATATGGTCGGTTTCAAGGAGGCAGCGCCAGATCGCCCGATCCGCAACCAGACCCCCCGCTTCCTCGAGAGCTTCGAGTGCGGACTGTTGCAGGATGGTCCTCTGCGGACCCCCCGGCTCCCCGGTCTCCCCGATATCCCCCCGCGGCGGGATGATCCGCGCAGCTTCTGACGGATGTACGGTCGTTATCCCCTCCCCGGCAAGGGCTGCCGGGAGCGCATGCAGGAATTCGAGGATACCCGTCTCGGGACCGACGACGTCCCCGAAGATACGGTAGTCGAGGAAGAGCGTGATGCAGTCGCCGGGGGATACGGCGAGCCATTTCGCATACCGGTCGGCCATCAGCGGCCACCTGTCCCACTCCCTCCAGGGAAACCGCACGGCGATGTCGTCGGCGAGGTCGCAGTGGGTGACGAGGACCGGGAGGCCCCGGTAGGTGTAGGTGTGGTTTGGGTCTCTCTCGGGGGCGGGGGGTCCGCCCCCCTCGATGATAGCCGCCTCGATCCCGGCACCGGCGAGCGCCTCTGCGGTAGCGGGGGTGATGGGGTAGTCGGTATGGGCAAACGTGGTCGGGACGGCCGAGAAGTGCTCCTTCATCAGGTCGCGATGCATGAGGAGTTCGTCCACGAACTCCTCGAGGTCGGTGAACTGCCCGGCGACGCTGTGGTAGTAGGTTTCTGCGAGGACTTCGGCGTTCTGGTGGGTTGCCGCACGGGATATGAGTTCGAGCGTCTCCGGGTACCATCGTTCGAGGTGCTCTACCATCACCCCGGAGATGCTGAAGGCACACTTGAACCCGCCGTCGAGGAGATCGATGAGGATCTCCGTCGCCGGCCGGAAGGATCGGTCGATGACCCGCCCCAGGCCTTCCTTCATCTCCGGATTAAAGTAACTGTCCTTCGGGTTTCTTTTTCCCTTTACCATATCTGGCCGAAATCCGGGATTGAGGTAACAGGGATAGTGAATGTCGAACCCCAGACAGACCACCGGCGGATTTGCGCCCTCGCCTCTCATAGGAGGTAGGTTGTTGTTTCCGTATATAAAGGTCGTCAACCAGGAACATCTTTTGATCTTCGGCCTCCTGGAGTGTCCTGATGCCCCGGCGGCGGGCAGTTTTTGCCTCCCGGTAGGATCGAGGCCCCCCGGAGCCCTGAGTGAAGATTTCACTGCCGTATAATCTTCTGGATATCCTCAAATGGGAGGAACGCTTACCGCTTAACGAGGGTCCGCGTGAGCAGGGATGGATTTGCCGTGAGGACGATGCGGCGGCGGGAGGTCGAGGTCGCCGTCGACTGGGCGGCGCAGGAGGGATGGAATCCAGGGAACCACGACGCGGAGGCCTTTTATGCCGCCGATCCGGAGGGGTTCTTCATCGCCGAACTCGACGGCGAGCCGATAGGGTCGGTCTCGGTCGTCAACTACAGTGCGACGTTTGCCTTTGCCGGCCTGTATATCCTGAAACCGGAATACCGGAACAGGGGCTACGGGAGCAGGCTGTTTGCCGCCGGCATGGCCCACGCCGGGGACCGGAACATCGGGGGCGACGGTGTTCTCGCGATGCAGGAGAAGTACCGCACGCGATCAGGGTTCACGCTCGCTTATAGAAACATCAGGTTCGAGGGTGCTGGCGGCGGCAACGAGCCCGAAGGGCCGGTCGATATCGCCGGGGTGCCGTTTGAACCGCTCGCCGCATACGATGCCCGGCATTTCCCGGCGTCGCGCCCCCGTTTTCTTGCGGCCTGGGTCCGGCAGGAGGGGGCGTGCGGCCGGGCGGTTCTCGGAGAAGACGGCGATGTCGCGGGGTACGGCGTCATCCGGAGGTGCCGCCACGGCTACAAGATCGGGCCGCTCTTTGCGGATACACCGGAGATTGCGGGGGAGATCTTCCTCGCTCTCTCCGCGCAGGCTTCGAGTGGACCGGTCTACCTCGACGTACCGGAACCGAACGCCGCCGCCGTGGCGCTCGCCCAACGGCAGGGGATGGTCCCCGTCTTTGAGACAGCACGGATCTATACAAAGGCGGTCCCCGACCTGCCGCTCGATGAGGTCTTCGGCGTGACGTCGTTCGAGCTCGGGTGAGAGGCTCTCCTGCACTACCGCATCGATTCCGAATTATTCGATGGGGTGGGTTCCGGTAGGTGCCGGACCCGGATTTTCCCGGGTCCTCCCCATCGCTTCTTGCCATCCATCCCCGGCCCGTGCCTCCCCGCGGGTGGGCTACTCATACGTTCTTCTCCGGCAACCCCCACCCCGCAGGTGGGTACCCATACGTTCCTCGCCGACCTCCCGCAGGGGGTACCCGTACGTTCCTCCCTGAAGCCCCCACCTCTCCCGGCCTTCGACCTCCTCCCCCGCCCCACCGGGGCGGGGGCAGTGCGTGGCGATATCCAGTGGGCAGCCGTGCCCGGGAGCGGGGGCAGTCATGGTGATATTCAGCGGGAAGCCGTGCCCGAGCCGTGCCCGGGAGCGGCGTTGACGGCCATTTCCCGGAGGAGGCAGGGGAGAGCAAGCCTGGACCCGGTTCTTCCCCGGGATCTCCCCATGCAGTGGACCGTGACGGCTATCGCTATCGGGGGTGGAGGCGGGGCCCGGGCGTGCCCCCTCGATGCGGCCTTCCAGGGAGCACGAAAACCGGTCGGTACTCTCCTTTGTTGGGGTACCGGTTATTGAGAACCGGCGTACCAGGCGTCCCGGAGCGCCCCCGTCACCCCGGACCAAAACATTCTAAAGAGTCCCTCAAAGAGTATCATCCAGGAGTACGACCACATGGATTACCTGGAGGAGTTTCCCGTTCTCATCATCGACGACGAACTGCACTCGGACACCGCGGAGGGCCGGGCGTCGCGGGAGATCGTGAAAGAACTGAAAGCCGAGGATTTTCCCGTCATCGAAGCCCTGACCGCCCGTGACGGGGTTCACGCATTCCTCTCGCACCCGCACGCAAGCTGTATCATCATCGACTGGGAACTCACTCCCGAGGCCGTGGACGGCATGATCACCGCCGCAGACGTCATCGATCTCATCAGGGAGCGCAACCCGAAGATCCCGATCTTCTTAAACACCGAGAAACTGGCGATATCCGCCATACCGCTCGGCGTCATATCCCGGATCGACGGCTACATCTGGAAACTCGAGGACACCCCCGGGTTCATCGCCGGCCACATCAAGCGGGCGGCGAAGAACTACCTCGCCGACGTCCTCCCGCCGTTCTTCCAGGGGTTGATGGACTACGTCGAGGAGTACAGGTACTCCTGGCACACGCCCGGGCACATGGGGGGCGTCGCGTTCCTCAAGAGCGCCGCCGGCCGGATCTTCTACAGTTTCTTCGGCGAGAACGCTCTCCGGGCCGACCTCTCGGCCTCGGTCCCGGAGCTCGGTTCGCTCCTGGAGCACTCCGGCGTCGTCGGGGAGGCGGAACGGAAGGCCGCGGAGGTCTTCGGGGCCGACCGGACCTACTTCGTCACCGGCGGCACGTCGGCGGCAAACAAGATCGTCTGCCTTGCGACCGTCACCCCCGGCGACGTCGTCCTCGTCGACCGGAACTGCCACAAATCCGTCATGCACGCGATCATCATGACCGGCGCCGTCCCGGTCTACCTCATCCCGGCCCGGAACGAGTACGGGATCATCGGGCCCATCCACAGCCGTGAGTTTCACCCCGGGGTCATCCGGGAGAAAATCCGGAACTGCCCGCTCGTAGAGGATCCGGCATCGCAGGCGGTCAGGCTCGCCGTGATCACGAACTCCACGTACGACGGGATCTGCTACAGCGCAGAACGGATCGAGGAACAGTTGCGGGACGTGGTCCCGTATCTCCTGTTCGATGAGGCGTGGTCCGGCTACGCGAGGTTCCATCCCCTCTACGCCGGAAGGTTCGGGATGCACACAGCAGACGTTGTCGGCCCGACGGTCTTTGCCACCCAGTCGACTCATAAAGTCCTCGCGGCCTTCTCGCAGGGCTCGATGCTTCACGTCAGGCAGGGCAAAGGGCCCGTCGACCACCCACGGTTCAACGAGGCGTTCATGATGCTCACCTCCACCTCCCCCCAGTACACCATCATAGCGTCCCTTGACGTCGCCACCAAGATGATGGCCGGGCACTCGGGGAGGTTCCTCATCGAGGAGGCGATCGAGGAGGCGATCGTCTTTCGGAAGAAGATGGTGACGGTGGCAGAAGAGATCCGCAAGAGTCCTCTCCCCGAGGAGAACTACTGGTGGTTCACCGTCTGGCAGCCCGACTGTATCATGGACCAGGAGACGGAACAGGCGCTTGGGGAGGCGGACGACCAGCTCCTCCGGAACCACGCCGGGTGCTGGCTCTTAAATCCTTACGATGCGTGGCACGGCTTTGAGGGGATCGAGGAGGGTTACGCCATGCTCGACCCTATCAAGGTGACCATCCTCACCCCGGGGATCAGGCCGGGCGGGGGCATGGAGGACCGGGGGATACCGGCAGGCATCGTCACGAAGTACCTCCGGGAGAGCGGGATCGTCGTCGAGAAGACCGGGTATTACTCGTTCCTGGTCCTCTTCACGCTCGGGATCACCAAGGGCAAGTCGGGGACACTGCTCGCGGAACTCTTCCGGTTCAAGGCTCTCTACGACCGCAACAGCGCGCTTGAGGAGGTCTTCCCGGACCTGGTGCGCAAATACCCCGCCCGGTATGCCGGACGGGGGCTTGCCGATCTCTGCCAGGAGATGCACGGGTACCTGAGGGATGAGTCGATCACCGATCTCGTCCGGCAGGTCTACGCGACGCTGCCGGAACCGGTGATGACGCCGGCGGAGGCCTACCGCCGCCTGGTGCGGGGCGAGGTGACGGCGATGCCGGTAAGCGAGATCGGGGGGAGGACGGTCGCCGTGATGGTCGTGCCCTATCCGCCGGGCATCCCGGTGATCATGCCGGGGGAGCGGTGCGGCCCGGCCACCCGGGCGATCGTCGATCACCTCGTCTCCCTGCAGGAGTTTGATACCCGCTTCCCCGGGTTCGAGAACGAGGTGCACGGGGTGGACGTCGTCACGAGGGAGGGCCGGCGGGTCTACTATATCTACTGCGTCGCGGAGTGAGGGGCGGCGGTCACCCGCGCACCCTGCCGCAGGCGAGCGAGGCGAAGATGCCCAGGGTGCAGAAGATGGTGAAGACGGTGAACGCCACATGGAGGCTCATCATGAAAGGGGCCAGAACTTCGGCCCCGATCTGGGTGGTGCCGATGAAGACGGCGAAGATGACGGTGACGAACCCGAGCGAGAACATCATCCCGGTCGTCCGCATGGTGGCGAGCATCCCGGACGCGACGCCGTAGAGGGACCGGTCGACCGAGGTCATGACGGCGTTGGTGTTCGGGGAGGAGAAGAGAGCGAACCCGAACCCGAGGAGGACGAGGCTCGCGACGATGTACCCTATCGGGGTTACAGGTGTCAGGAACGTGAGGAGGGCGAGGCCGACGGCGGTGAGCGCCATCCCCGCCGAGGCGACGTACTGTGGTTCGATACGGTCGGAGAGCCGCCCGGCGGGGGCGGCAAAGAGCGCCTGGATGACCGGCTGCGTGATCAGGACGAGCCCCGCGGTGCCGGGGTCGAACCCCCTGACCACCTGGAGGTAGAGGGAGAGGAGGAACCCGACGGCGAACGTCGCGCCGTAGTTGATCAGGGCGGCGAGGTTCGAGAAGGCGAACGCCCGGTTCGATGCAAGGAGCGGGATGTCGAGGACCGGGTCCGGCGTCCGGGTCTCCCAGGCGTAGAAGACCACGGAGAGCAGAACCCCGGCGACGATTGCTGCAACGCCGCCGATCTCGGGGAGGTGCGAGAACCCATACATCACAGAAAGAAGCATCGCGCTGTAGAAGACCGAGCCGACGATGTCGAACCGCTCCCCGCGTGCGTCGGCCCACTCTTTCGTGAGATGGCGGCGAATCTGGTAGACGATGTAGATGCCGAGGGGGATGTTCGTGAGGAAGATGCTCCGCCAGGTGAGGAACCCGGTGAGGTAACCGCCGAGGAACGGCCCGATGGAGAGGCCGATGTAGACGGCGGTGACGTTGATCCCGAGGGCCCGCCCCCGCTCATGGAGCGGGAAGACCGAGGTTATCATGGCGACGCCGGTGCCGTAGATCATGGCGCTCCCCAGGCCTTCGATGAACCGGAAGAGGATAAGTTGCAGTCCCGATGTCGCGAGTGCGGAGAGCAGGGCCGAGGCGGTGAAGACGGCCACGCCGAGGGTGAAGATCCGTTTGCGCCCGTATATGTCGGCACACCGGCCGAACGGGACGAGAAACATCGCGGTTCCGAGGAGGTAGGACGAGGCCACGAAGCTCAGCGAGACGGCGTCGAGAGCAAACTCGGCGGCGATGGACGGGAGCGCGATGTTTACCGCCGATCCCATGAACGGGGTGAGGAACGCGGCGAGGGTGGCGATGATAAGGACAGTCCGGCGCTCGGCGGTATCTGGGGTGGTGGGCATGAGGTTCCTTTCCGTTACTGGAAATAGGGGCGGCCGGGAGTAAAGGGTTGCGATACGGCGTGCGCGCTGGAAAGTGCTATTTAGGGCGTTCCTGCGTGCAGTGCTCGAGTTCGCCCGTGGTCGCGCAACAATGAGCCAATAAGTTTCTCAAGATTCTGACGTTTATACAGCCACACCTCCCATCAACGGATTTCCACCGGATATCCCCACGCACTGCGAGGCTGCGAGTCGTCGACCAAAGGGAGCGTGAGCACCGCAGGGGCGAGTGGGGAGGCCGGAGGCCAGGAGGGGTGGGGGGTTGCGGGTGCCACCGTGCGAGAGACAGGTGAGGGGGAGCTCCCCCTCCCCGTCAGCCCCTCCCCCTAAGGCGATATCCACCACGGTCCACTGTACCGGGCATTTTCGCCATCTCGGCTGTCCTTTCAGTATAGGAGGTTCGCTCCTCGCGATACTCCATCACTTCAGAAAACGGCCCCTCGCCGCATGGCCAATGCTTTCCCCGACGAAAATGGCCCTTTCCCCAGCAGAAGCCCCGGAAAAACCCGGGGGAAAAAAGTAGTTACTCTTCCTTCAGCATCGCATCGATCGCTGCCGCCGCACGCTTCGCCGAGCCCATCGCCTCGATCACCGTCGCTGCGCCGGTGGCGATATCCCCGCCGGCGTAGACGTGGGGGATGGACGTCCGGCCGTTCTCGTCGACGACGACGTTCCCTTTCCGCCCGCGCCCAAGCCCCGGTATCAGGGAGACGAGGAGTGGGTTCGGGTTCGTGCCGATCGCCTGGATCACCATATCCACATCGAGGGTGAACTCGCTCCCCGGAATCGGCTCCGGGGAGGGGCGGCCGCTCGCATCCATGCCGCAGAGGGACATCTTCACGCACTCGATACCGGTGACGCACCCTTCGCCGAGGATCCGGGTCGGGTTCGTGCAGGTGAGGAACTCGATCCCCTCCTCCTTCGCGTGTACGACCTCGGCCCTCCGTGCGGGCATCTCCTCCTCGCCCCGCCGGTAGATCAGGGAGACCTTAGCACCCATGCGGCGTGCCACCCTCGCCGCATCCATCGCGACGTTGCCGCCGCCGACCACCGCCACGCGGGCCCCGTGCAGGACCGGCGTGTCGAATTCGGGAAACGCGTCGGCGTGCATCAGGTTCACCCTCGTCAGGAACTCGTTTGCCGAGTAGACGCCGTTTTTGTTCTCCCCGGGAATGCCCATAAACGCGGGAAGTCCCGCCCCGGTCGCGAGGAAGACCGCATCGTAGCCGAGGAGTTCGTCCACGCTGACACTCCTCCCCACGAGGTGGTTCTTCTTTAAGCGGACACCGAGGGCGAGCACCTGGTCGATCTCTGCTTTGACGACATTTTTTGGGAGCCGGAATGCGGGGATGCCGTAGGTCAGGACGCCGCCCGCCTCATGGAGCGACTCGAAGACCATGACGGCGTGGCCTGAGCGGGCAAGCTCCGCCGCGGCCGTCAGCCCTGCCGGGCCGGACCCCACGACCGCCACCCTTTTGCCGGTCGGGCGGGCTGTCTCAGGGAGTTCGGCGCCGTTTTGCCGCTCCCAGTCGGCCACGAACCGCTCGAGCGCGCCGATCCGGATCGGGGTCTCCTTGTTGCCGAGGATGCAGACCCCCTCACACTGCGTCTCCTGCGGGCAGACCCGCCCGCAGATTGCCGGGAGCATGTTCTGCTCCTTGAGCGCCCGGGCAGCTTCCGGGAAGTTCCCGTCCGCGACCTCACGGACGAACGCGGGGATATCGATGCAGACAGGGCAGCCCCGGACACAGAGCGGTTTTTTGCACTGCAGGCAGCGCTCGGCCTCGGCGATAGCTTCTGCAGGGGTGAGGCCGCAATCGACCTCCTCAAAGTCCCTGACCCGGGCGTCGGCCGGCCGGTCACTCATGGTGCCCGCCCCCTTCGCCGCACCGGCACCGGTGCTCCGCGAACCGTTCAAGCGAAACCTTCTCCTGGCCCATGTAGATCCGCTGCCGCTGCATCAGTTCATTGAAATCGACCTGGTGGGCGTCGAACTCGGGGCCGTCGACGCAGGCAAACTTCGTCTCTTTGCCGACGGTCACCCGGCAGGAGCCGCACATCCCCGTCCCGTCGACCATGATCGGGTTGAGGCTCACGTAGGTCTTCACGCCGTAGGGGACCGTCACGCCAGAGGTGACCTTCATCATGATGGCGGGGCCGATGATCCAGACCCGGTCGATCGTCCTCTCCTCAAGCAACTTCTTGAGGACGTCGCTTGCAAACCCGTGAACGCCTTTGCTCCCGTCGTCGGTCGTTATATAGAGATCGTCACAGATTTCCCGCATCTCGTCCTCGAGGATGAGGAGATCGGCGCTCCGCGCCCCGATGATCCCGATGACATGGTTGCCTGCCGCTTTGAGTTCCTTTGCGATGAGCGGCGTGCTTGCGATCCCGACACCGCCGCCGATGACGCAGCAGGTGCCGTAGTTCTCGATCTCGCTCGGCTTTCCGAGCGGTCCTACGACGTCGCTGATGCTGTCGCCGGGACGGAGCGTCGCAAGTTCCTGGGTCGTCTTGCCGACGGCCATAAATATCACCCGGACGGCGTCTCCCTTAACCGCGGAGATGGTGAGCGGTATCCGCTCACCCTTCTCATGCAGGCGCAGGATGATAAACTGGCCTGCCCGTGCATGCCGCGCCACCTGCGGCGCAGATATCCAGTATTCGTAAACCCGGTCGGCGAGTTTGGTCGCCAATTCCACCTTATACAACCGCTTCACTCCTGATTATCCTGGTCGATGATAACGTCAAACTGTATCTAACGCTTCGTACACATTGTGGCTCCAGCCTCTTTACTGCATCTATTCTGCGCGAGGTAGGTCCCCGAAAATAGAGAGAATACGAACGGTTATCCCCGAATCCGTCACAGGGATAAGTATGCGGAGCCAGGTACGCTGGGGGATCGCCCTGACCGCCATCGGCGCGGTGATCGCGTTGCTCATCCCAATCTACGGCGTCCCGCTCGTCGTGATCGGCATCGCGCTGCTCATATGGCGGGGGCGCGAGGAGATCATCGAAGAGATCACGGAGTGAACGAAGAATGATACTGACAACGACCGAAGAAGTGCCGGGCTACGCCGTAGGAGAGGTCCTCGGCGTGGTCTTTGGGAACACCGTACGGACAAAGCACCTCGGGAAAGACGTCATGGCGGGCTTGAAGAGCCTCGTCGGCGGCGAACTCCAGGAGTACACCGAGATGCTCTCCGATGCCCGGACCGAGGCGTACAACCGTATGGTCAACGCCGCGCGCGACCTCGGGGCCGATGCGGTGGTGAATATCCGGTTCACGACGTCGCAGACGATGGCGACGGCGGCGGAACTCCTTGCCTACGGGACGGCGGTGAAGCTCGTCCCGAAGAAGTAGGGTTTTCGGGGTTTTGGCGGCAGGGGAGCCTGTCTTTTTTAGTTAGAATTTACAGCATGAGTTTGAGGCCGTGTGTATCGGGCACATGTGTGACCTCCTGCGGGGGTTAAAGCTCTTGCTGATCGCACATGTCCGTAACATGGATTTCCACCGGCTATCGCCACGCACTGCCCCCGCCCCCCCCGGGGGGGGCGGGGGAGGAGGCCGGGCGGGGTGGGGACTACGGGTGTCTTTTATGTCCGGTGGAGACAGGGGAGGGGGCATGCCCCCTCCCCGTCAGCCCCTCCCCCCATGGCGATATCCGCCACGGTCCACTGTACCAGGCTTTATACCCACTTGACCATGTTGACCTGAGAACCATTTCACCTTATTTTGGTGGTCCCGGTGCTCGGAGAATTGCTGTCTCACGCGAAGCCGCGAAGGACGCGAAAGGAAGATTGGGGTAACACTCAATAGTCTTCGCGGCTTCGCGCTCTTCGCGTGAGGCGACGGTGTGTGAAGTTTTAGATACAATGGTCCACTAATGTCGTAGACACAAAAACGACGCCCTGCAGCGATTTTAGGTTAACCACTGCAAAAAACGAGCCCGGAGGGGTTTGAGCCACCGGACTCGCTCACTCCCCGATCTTCTTCGTCTTCCGCACCCTGACCGCGACCCCGCGCTTCGACCGGAGCATCTCATCCGCCCCCATCATCGCCCGTCCGGTGGCGACCGCGAGCGGCCCTTCGACGAGCACCTCGTCGCCCTCCCGTATCCGCTGGTCGCAGTCCGTGACGCCCGGGGCGAGGACATCGCCCTGCGGCACGAACGCGTCGATCCTGACCCGATACCCCTCCGGTATCAGGCCCCACCCTTCAAACGTCGGGCGGAAGAGCCCGGTCCCCGCATCGATGCTGAAGAGTTGCTGTTTCCCGCGGAGGACCGCCATCTGCATGCTCCTGCCCCGGATCTGGAGTCCCTTCGTGTTGATATCGGTCGCGAACTGCCAGGAGACCGTGCCCCGGATGGTGTCGGTCTGCACCCGGCGCTCACCCTCAAGGGCCGCATCCAGTGCTGCGAGCGACGCAGACGACGTCGGGTGACCGCGGCAGGTCACCTCAAGGTCGATCCCCGAGGCCTCCGCCGCCATCTCTGCGACGGTGAGCGCCCCGCCCTCGAGGTGGGCGACCACCCGGCGGTAGGGGTGCGCGGCGAAGTAACGGGTGAGGATGTCGGCGATGAAGGCACATTCTTCCCGGTCCCAGTAGCCCGTCACCGGCACGTCGTAGTGGCCCGCCGGGTAGACCCGCTCCAGTTCCCGGGGCACGAGGCCGAGCGGCGAGGTGACGATCAGCTCGTGCGCCCGCCGGTCCACCGTGTTCATGAAGAGCCTGTGGCTCCGGGAGAGCGAGTAGGGTTTCCGCGCCGAACAGGGGAGGAGGACCGCAACGTCGGTCCGGGTCGGGACGAACCGCTCGATCACCCGGTCGGCGAACCGCCGGATCTCTGAGCGGTTCTGTGACTCAGCGGTGGCGGCAAGCATCGGCACCGCCCGCGCCACCGGGAGGAACCGCTCCATAAGAGCATAGTTCCGGTCGAGGAACCGGAGGATGCCCGTCTGCGCCGCGTCCGCACGGCACCGGGCCTCCATCAGTTCCCGGAGTCGCCCGGCCTCGATATAGTGCCGCACAAGGGCGATCTCGCGGTCGAGCGCGAGACGGTTGTGCCGGACGAGGTCGCCGTCCCGGCAGCCCTCGCACCCGCAGACCCCGGTCTCCATGAGCGTTGCCGGGAACTCGCCTTCCGGCAGGCAGAAGGTCTTCTGTGCGGACGCGAGGTCGACGGCCCGGTAGTCGAAGAGGTCGAAGCCCGAGTATACGAGGAGGCAGGCGGTCGAGGGGAGCGCCGCTGCCGGGGCGTACCACGCGGTGTCCGGCGGGACGCTCTCCTTTAAGGCCGCAAGCCATGCCGCGTAGTTCCGGGGGTTTTTGAGCGCTGTATGCCAGTTCGCGACCAGGGTGCAGTCGCCGGATTCCGGGGCCTGCGCGGCGAGCGGGTGGACGGCGACCGGCTGCCCCTCGCCGGGGGAGAAGTAGTCCCGGACGAACGCCGGATCGGCGGAGAGCGGGACGTTTGAATGGGAGCGTTCGCGGAGCGCCGGGAAGAGGGCGTCCGTATCAAAGGCGGCGGGGAGGGAGACACTCGTCTCTCCCTCCTCGTAGGTTCCAATCCGCGCGAGGCCGTCGCGCTTCGCCGCCTCATACCTGCTCACGGTACACCTCCGCACCGGGGACCTCTTCAAGGACGATGCGCGCCCACGCATCATCGCACCGGACAGTGAGGCGACTCTCCGGGTGCGCCTCCATCAGGGCCCGGATGCCGGCGCACCCGGACCGGACCATATCGTCGTCCCATTCCGGGATCTCGCTCTGGCCTATCGGGAACGTCTCTGCAAGTTCTGTGGGGTACGGCCCGAAGGGGGGCTTGAAGTTCAGCACCGTATCAAACCCGGGGACCTCGCGCCCGTCGAAGGATACCAGCACCCGCTCACCAAGGGGGATGCGGGGAATGACCTCCCGGAACCGGAGCACCTCTGTCCTCAGGCAGGTCTCCGAGCCCCGGTAGAAGAACCGGCGCTTGGAGACGGGATCGTCGCGCTCAAGATAGGCCGCGTGAGCGAGGAGTTCCCGGTAGCCGGTGAGCAGGCGCGGGTGGCTCCGGCACCGCTCGTCGACGAGTTCCCAGAGAGTCCCATCCTGGACTGCCTGCCGGATGCGGGCGATCTCTGCGAGGGTGACGTGGAGGTTGTGGAGGGCGAGCAGCCGCTCCCGGTCTTCTGACTGCCGGAGCTCGTCGGCGGTCATCGAGCGGCAGACCCGGCAGGGGCAGGGGAGCTCCGCAAGTTCGTCGATCTTGTAACTCCCGTGCGGGGTGATGTAGCGGCCTTCCCGGGCAAAGAGGGCGTATGCTGCCGAGTCAAAGAGGTCGCAGCCCATCGCGACGGCGAGGGCGAACATCGACGGGTGGCCTGCACCGAAGAGGTGGACGGCGGTCGCCGGGGAGAGACCGCGTTTGGCCGCGAGGACGACCCGTACCAGGTCCTGGTAGCGGTAGTTCTCCATCAGCGGCACCACGGCCCCGACCGGGCAGAAGGTGAGGTTGAGGTCCTGGACGGCCCGCCCGGCCTCCTCCCGGAGGTCGGTGAAGATGCCGCCCTGCACAGGTCCTGCGAGGTTCGCGTCGGGGAAGAGTTCCCGGGCTTCGCGGATCCGGCCCATGGTGGTCGCAAGCTCCCGCTCGGCCCTCTCCCGGCTCGCATCCGGCGGGGTGGGGATATCCAGGGGGACGATGATGTCGCTTCCTATCGCCTGCTGGAACTCGAGCGTCTCCCGGTTACTCACCTCGACCTCGCCGTAGACGGAGAGCTGAAACGATCCTGAGTCGGTCATGACGGCGCCGTCGAAGTCGAGGACCGCGTGAAGCCCCTCCGCAAGCGCCCGGTCGCAAAACTCTGTGCTCCGCCGGAAGATGTAGGCGTTCGTGATCAGGGCCTCGACGCCCATCTCCTGCATCTCGCGGGGGGTCACGAGGGGGAGGTGCGGGTTGACGACCGGGAGGAGCGCCGGCGTCCGGATCGTTCTGCCGTTCACCCTGAGCCTGCCGGCCCTTCCCGCGATATCTTTGTGGATGACCTCAAACGTGATTGTCATTCGGGTTAAACCGCCTTTTCGTCGAATATCTGCCCCTCGAACGTCAGCACGGCGACGTCGTCGCGCTTCCAGCACCCGGGCGAAAGCCCGGCCTTGACGCAGGTCTGGTCGAGGAATTCCCTGCTGGTCCAGCCGTACTCGGCCGGGACCTGCGGGAGGAGGAGTCCCCCTGCCCCGAGACCGCTGACGATCAGGCCGTGTTTCCCGACCTCGACGCAGCCGGGGCGCCCTTCCGGCGGGCAGTCGAGCGGCCGGGGCTCCGTGAGCACCGTCACTTCAAGATCGATGTCGGGGAGTTCCTGCGGGGATACCGGGGGGAACCGGGGGTCCTCAAGGGCTGCCGATACAGCAGCCTCGACGATCGCGTCGGCAAGCGGCCTCGTCGGGTAGGGGAGGCCGATGCATCCGCGGAGACGTCCCTGCCGCTTGATCGTGACGAAGACGCCGCGTTTCTCGCGAAAGACCGCCGGGAGAGCGGGTAGGGCCGCCCGCTCGCCGCTGAGGGTTTTCCCGATGGCGCTCCGTGCCAGACGAACTGCCGTTCTGCCTTCTTCGGGGGTCAGCATTTCCATCAGAATGGGTCGTATGACATTGAATACTTTTAGTCTTCCGGAGGAGAAGAGGCGGCGGCGCCGGCGGCGGGCGCCCCGGCCTGTCCGGTGATCAGACAGGGCAGGTCACCCGGAAGACGCACCCTGACGGTCAGGGTCTCCCCGGCGGGGACGGGGCGGTCGAGGCGGAGCCGGATCGTACACTCCTCTCCAGCCCGGAGGGGTATGCCGCCGTCACCGTCCCGGGGCAGCGTCGCCGTCCACGTGCCCGGCTCCGGGAGGAGGTCTTCCGATCGCGCAAGAACCTCAAGGTAGTTCCCCGCCATAACCGTCACAGTGGCACGGGAGAGGTCGACGGCCCCCTCCCCTCCGGTATTGGCGATGACGAAGGTCAGGACGTCGGTCCGGGTGCCGGAGAACCCCGGCACCGGCGGGTAACCGGTGATCGTCCCGACCGGCGCAAGGTTCGGTCCGCCGGCGATCAGGACCGGGTATACGCCCGCACCGTCCGGGGTCCCGCCTCCCATAGCGCCTGCCCCGATCGAGACGAACGAGAAGAGCGTCGTGACGGCAACGAATGCCGCGAAGATTGCCGCGAGCTCTAGCTGTGTAGATACCTCACTTCCCCCCATGGTGATAACGCCAGTGGTAAGAACAGGGATGGCCTATATAAACCTATCTGGTACCCCTGGGGTATGCGCGGCTGATCCGGTGGCCTTCGGGGGAGTAGTCCGCAGTGCCGGACGGTGGGGGGTCCGGGCAGATCACCGTACTGATATATATCAACTCCGCCCCACATTATATGGGAGAGGGAGAGTGCGGCCGACGGTGGCACATGCCTTGTGCTGCTGAGGAAAGTCCTCCCACCGGCCAGACACGCAGCCGCATGCAAGTGCGGGTGGCGAGAGTCACGGCAATGACACAGAAACGACACGGCCCGCCGTCAGTGATGAAACGACCGAGCCCCCCGCTCAGGGAGGCAAGCTGCGCGGGTTTCCGCGCAACTCGTTGAACGTAGCGGTGGGATACGATGAAACGGTGAATCCCTGCGGGTGCAAGCCAGAATAGGGCAGATGGATCGTCTGGTATCCGCCCAGGTATGGCGCGTAGCTGAATGCCGCACCGAACAGAAGGAGGCTTACTCCTCCCACTCCTGCTATTGCGAACTCTTCTCGGTAAAACGTGGTTTACGGGGTTTCACCCTTTAGCCGGCGGCTTGAGTTCAATCTCCTCAAACGTCACGACGTGCGTATCGAAGATATCGCCCCGGTCGTTCGTGAAGAGCTGGACGAAGATCTCGGCGAGCGTGTTCTCCAGGGATACGACGTCCCCGTGCTCCGCCCTGACGTCGAACCCGAGCGACTCCAGCTCGCTTTTGACGGCATCGCGGGTGTGGTAGGTCGAGAGGATCTCCCTGACCTTCGCGAGGACCTTCTGCTGCTCCTCATTGTTTACGGCCATATCCTCCCATGGGACCCTGCGCTATATCAACCTGTCCGGGGGGCAGCGGGTCGCGGTATCACCATGACTGCACCGATACTTTCCCGGCAGGGCCGGGGGGCATATGCAGGCAAATGTATAAGTGAAAAAATTACCTATAGTAATAATATGGAGATACCCACCCCGGCCGAACTGCGGGAAAAAAGGCTCCGTATGGGCTTAAAGCAGGCAGATGTAGCCCGAATGGCCGGGATAAGCCAATCTATGGTCGCGCGGATCGAGGCGGGCAGCGTGGACCCGAGGGTGAGCACGCTCGCAAAGATCGTGGAGGTCCTGCAGGCGGCGGAGCATTCGACGATCACGGCGGCCGACGTGATGAACGCACCCGTGCTCTCCGTTACCCCGGACGACCCTGCCAGCCGTGCCGTCGAGATCATGGGCCAGAACGGCATCTCCCAGCTGCCGGTGCTCGAGAGCGGGGTGCCGGTGGGATGTATATCCGAATCGGCCATCATGAGCGCCATGGAAGAGGGGGGGCTCCACCAGACGCACCGGAAACTGGTGCGGGACTACATGGAGCCGGGTTTCCCGACAGTTCCTCCGACGGCGCCCATCGATACGGTCGTCCATCTCCTGCATCACAACCACGCAGTCATCGTGATCGAGCAGGGGAAGGTGCAGGGCGTCATCACCAAGCACGACCTGATATCGCTGATAACATGACACCTGCTTCGCGGTCTTCGTGCGAAGGCGCGAGGAGACGCGAAGTCCGGTGAGTGCTGTCCTTGCCTTCTCTTCATGGTCTTTGTATCTCCGCGTGAGACTACGTCGCCATGGGTTTCTGCCCGGGCGTATAGCCGGTGATGAGCCGTGCCCCGGGAGCGGTCCTCGCGCTGGTTTCCCGGGGGAGGGGAGTGCGAGCCCGGACCCGGTTCGACCCCGGGATCTCCCTGGGCGGTGGACCGTGGGGGTATCACCACGGGGGGTGGGGACCGGGGAGGGGGTTTCCCTCTCCCCGGAGGTGGGGACCCGTACGTTCCTCTCCGGCACCCCCACCCCGCCCGCGCTGCGCGCCCCTCCCCCGCCCCCCTCCCCGGGGCGGGGGCAGTGCTTGCGATAGCCGGTGGAAAGCCGTATCCGGTTCCTCTCCGGGATCTCCCCGTGGAGTGGACCGTGGGGATACCCGGGCAGTGCGAAACAAGAACACGGATCTCCTCCATTGGGAGTGCCGGTGATTGGGGATCGTTGCATTAGCTGCACCGGACTTCGCGGCAACGCGCTCAACGCGTGAGGCAGTATCGCTATCTGCACCTGTTAACTCTCGCGTTGCCGCGAAGAGCGCGAAGGGAAGTCGATGGTTGACCTCCTGAGGATTGTCTCAAACATGTTAGCGAAGCACCGGGACTGCAGAAACCTTTCAGAGCAGGGAGACCAGGTCCCGGAGGACCGCTTCGGGGTCGGCGGCCTTGACCACGCTCGACGCGAGGAGGACGCCGCAGGTCCCGAGGTCGATGGCGATCTTTACGCATTCGCCCGACTGGATGCCCGCCCCGGTCAGGACCTTTACGTCCGGGTTCACCGCCCTGACGGCGTTGACGGACCGCTCGATGATCCCCGGGTCGGCCTTCGAGACCGAGACCCCGCTCCCGATCAGTTCCGGGGGTTCAACCGCGACGTAATCGGGCCGGAGGGCCGCGGCTGCGGCGCTGGTTGCGTCGTTGTTCGTGCAGACGACCGACTCGAGGCGGAGCCTCCGGGCGATCTCGACACAGGCGCCGATATCGGCCAGGGTGAGGCGGCGTTCGGAGTGGTTGATCAGGGTGCCGCGTGCGCCCGCCGCCCTGACTGCCTCGGGGAGGATGTGGCCGGTATGGGCGCCGGGGGTGATTGCGTCGATATGCTGGGCGTAAACCGGTATCGCGTAGTGGTGGCTCATCGGGTGGAGCTCGGTGAAGACCGGCGCGACGCCGATGGTGACCCCGCTCTCTCTCCCCACGGTCTCGGCCGCAGCGGCGATTCGGTGGGCGTTGCTGCCCATACCCTCCTGGTAGGTCTTGAGGTTGACAAGAATAAAGGGTGAAACCATATCCATCACGTCTGCCAATAGGTTGCTCCTCCTGATATTAACTCTGGCGCCGGGGCGCAAGGAGAACCGGCGGACGGCACCAGAGGTTCACTCCGGGAGCCCCCGGACAAAGTGCCCGCCGGTGATGCCGCCGAGGGCCCGCCGTCTCACCTCGTCCTTGAGCGCGGAGAGGACCCCGGGGTCACCCCTGCCCACGGCATCGATTCCCTCACGGTAGATCCGGGCCATCTCCCCGGCGTAGCGGGGCCCCCGCCCCCGGGCGTCGATGGCGACGGCGTCGACCCCCATCCCGGCGAGCCCGGGCAGGTGGTCGATCAGGCAGGTTTCGACGGCGTTTGCGATGCAGGTCCGCCCCTCACCGTCATGCCTGAGCGGGAAGACGCGGTTTCGCCGGTCCTCGAGCCCCAGGAAACGGTCGGCGGGTTCTTCGCCAAAGACCGCTGCGACCAACCGGTCTTCGGTCACCATCGCCTCGATGTTGCCCTGCACGATCACCTCAAGTTCCGGAGCGCCCCCGGCTGATTCCGCGAGCCGCGAGAGGTCGGCGGCCGGGAGTTCGGGGGAGGCCGTACACCGCAGGAAGAGCGCGGAGAAGGCCCCGGTGGTGCGGTGGTTCCAGACGTTCAGCCCGGCGGCGCCGTAGATGTTCATCCGGGGTTCGGACCGCCGGACCGCGTCGAGGGCCCCCATCCCGCTCACCATCACCCCGTGGACGCCCGCTCCGTAGAGCGAGGGGAGGAGAGGAGCCGCCATATCAAGAAACCCGCGCCGGGTGACCGACGGCCATTTCCAGACGAGGTCGGCGCCTTCCTCCCGGCAGACGGCGGCGGCATCTTCGAGGAGACCGGGAACCACCGGGGTGCAGGGTTCGAGGTAGACGGTCCGGGCCCCTCCCCGGACGGCGGCCTCCACGCCGTCCAGGGTGTCGGTGTAGACCGAGACCGACGGGAGCCGTTTCGCTTCCCCCGGTCCGGCCGGGCGCTTCATCCTCGAAATTGCCGCTTCGACCCGCTCCCGGGCCGCACGCACCGCATCCGGCCCCGGGCGCCGCGCGGCGAGCACGGCCTCCCCGACCTTCTCCAGGAATCCTCGCCGAAGACGGTTCAACTCCCCGATCGGGAGAAAGAGTCCCCCCGGGTACCGGAGGTCCATCTCCCGGACCGTAAACGGCGTCCCCCCGGTCTTCCCGAGGTGCTCTGCGATCTGAGCCCGGGTGAGCGGCCGGCTCCGGGCAGGCTCCATCGCGAGGTCGGCGCGGTAGAGCACCCGGAGCGGTTCGCCGCCGCACATGGAAACCGTCGCCTCCAGGCAGGGCGTGCCGTCCTCCCAGGTGACCGAGAGGTCGATCGGGATCTGCGGCAGGGGTTTTGCCATGACCCGCTTTGCCCGCTCCTCGAGGTCGGCGCTCTTCGTCAGGAAGGCCCGGGCACCCACCCTGACGGGGGCGCCGACCCCGAGACGGACCGTGCCGTTCTTCACGGCGGGGGTGCCGCGGACGACCGCTCCAACGTCCCCATCAGGGTCGCCCGTGCAGAAGGCCAGCCCGTCGCCCGGGTGGGGCACCAGATCGCCGGTGAGGCGCACGGCCGCCTCCCGCCTCCGCGGGTCGTAGCCGGTGACCGTGCCGAGCAGGACGCCCCGGTTCCCGGGGCGGTCACGGGCCATGATATCGGGAGCGCCGAGGATGTAGCCCTCCGTGAACTCCCGGTTGAACGCGAGGGCGAGATCCCGCATATCCTCCCGCGAGGGCGACCAGGGATCCCCGGCGGCGATCGCGTCGAGGGCGCGCCGGTAGATGCCGACCACCGTGGCGACGTACTCCGGCGAACGCATCCTCCCCTCGATCTTGAGCGACGCCACCGGTGCACGTGCGATGCGGTCGAGGCTCGGGTATACCGCGAGGTCCCGGGTCGAGAGCAGGTAGTGTTCCTCCCCGGGCACGGCCCTGAGGTCTGTCGGGCGCCCGTAATCGTCCTTATCCCCGATCACGAACCGGTAAGGTTTCCTGCACGGCTGGGCGCACATCCCCCGGTTCCCGCTCCGCCCTCCGATGACCGAGGAGAGGAGGCACTGCCCCGAGTAGCAGTAGCAGAGCGCACCGTGGGCGAAGACCTCGACGCCGATCCCCTCTGCCTCTGCGATATCCTCGATCTCGGCAAGCGTGACCTCCCGCGCCAGCACCACGCGAGAGAACCCCTCCCGCGCGGCCCGGGCCACGCCCTCGCGGTTGTGGACCGTCATCTGGGTGGAGGCGTGGAGGGGGAGGTCCGGGACCACCTCCCGGGCGAGGGACGCCACCCCGGCATCCTGCACCAGGACGGCGTCGGCCCCGGTCTCGTAGAGCCAGAGGAGGTACCGGGCCACGTCCGGGAGTTCGGCGTCCCGGACGAGGGTGTTTACGGTGACGTAGACCCGCACACCCCGGAGGTGCGCGTAATCGACGGCGGACCGGAGTTCTTCGTCGGAGAAGTTCGCCGCGTAGTGCCGGGCCCCGAAACGTCTTCCGGCCAGGTAGACGGCGTCCGCGCCGGCGGCGACCGCTGCGGCCAGGGCTTCCGGCGACCCGGCGGGCGCAAGCAGTTCCGGAGGCTTAACCGGCCCGGTTCCCTGAAGGTGCTCGTGCGGCATCTGTCGGGTACCGTTCGCCGTGCCGGCCTATATATCCCACCCCGGTGAAGATGCGTATTCTTTTTGGGGGGGAGACCGATGTGAAGGGAGATGATGAACTGCGTAGGGATTATCGGCTACGGACACATGGGCAGCATGCTGGTGAAGGGGTTTCTCGCATCCGGAGCGCTCCACGCCGACGAGATCGTGGTTGCGTCCCGGAGCCGGCAGAGTCTTGACGCCTGCGCCGCAACATGGCCCCTGATCGGCATCGCCGCGACGAACGCGGACCTCGCCCGGCGGTGCCGGACGATCATCATCGCCGTCAGGCCGCAGGAGGTGGGCGGCGTCCTGTGCGAGATCGTTCCGGTGATGGACGGCGACGAGCATATCGTCTCGCTTGCCGCCGGCATCGGTCTAAAAGATCTGGAAGCGGCGTTTACGGGCTCGGTCACCCGGGTCGTGCCCACGGTCACCTCCGCGGTCGGGCAAGGGACGACGCTGGTCTGCCACGGGCGGCAGATCGGGATGAACGACGCCCTCCGGGTCGAGGGGCTCTTCTCGTCCATCGGGAACGTGGTGACCGTCAGTGAGGACGATCTCCCGGCGGCGACACTGCTGTCGAGCTGCGGGCCGGGGCTGCTTGCTGCCGTCATCGAGGAACTGGCGGGTGCGACGGTTCGGACGAGCGGGATTTCGCCGGATCGGGCTCTTGCACTGGCAACGGAGATGGCCGCGGCCACGGCCGCCTACCTCCGGGAGACCGACGAGGCGCCGGAGGACCTGATCGGGGAGGTTGCGACCGGCGGCGGCATCACAGAGGTCGGGGTGCAGGGGTTCCGGGAACGGCTGCCGGCAGTCTTCGACGAGGTGTTCGCCGCGATGCTGGAGCGCTATGGCACGGTGGGGAAGTGACGGAGTGCATCGGTTCCAAACGAACAGACCATATCCGGCCTTCGTCCCATCCCCCACAGAGCGCTCCCCTCCGTCCCCCTACCCTGGCGGGGGCGGGGGCAGTCATGGCGATACCCGGTGGAAAGCCGTGCCCGTGGGTGCAAATTCCCGGGCCGTGCGAGACACGATCGATGATCTCCTCCGTTGAGAGTGCCGGTAATTGAGAGGCGTTGTATGAGGGACGGGGCAGACTTTTAAGTGATGAGCGGCCATATCCCGGGTAAGTATGAAGATCGTCGTCTCTGTGGAGGAGCCCGGCGTTATCGACCAGGTGCTGGAGTACAACCCGACATTCATCGAGGTCAGGCTCGACCGGATGGAGGGCGACCTCCCGGACCAGGTCCGTGCGATCCGGGAGAGGACCGCCGTTCCCCTGATTGCCACGCTCAGGAGCAGGGAAGAGGGGGGGAGGTTTGTCGGGGATGCGGACCTCTGGACGCGGATCATCGGGCCGATAGCACGGTACGTCGACTACGTGGACGTGGAGGCCCGTTACCGGGACCACGCGCCGTACATCAAGAGCCAGGGCGTCCAGATCCTCGCGTCCCTCCACACGAACGAGATGCCCTCCCCCCCGGAGCTCGGAAAGATCGAGGCCCTGCTCAGGTCTTATGGCGATATACCAAAGATCGTCGTGAAACCCCGCACCACGGACGACCTCATGGCGCTCGTCACGTTCACCCACCAGGCCCAGAAACCCATCTGCACGAGCATCATGGGCGCCGAGTTCCGCTACGCCCGGGCCGTCCTGCCGCTCTTCGGGTCGGAGTTCGTCTTCTGCCATGCCGGCACCCCGACGGCGGAAGGGCAGTACCATATCCGGGAGATGCGGCAGCTTGCGGACCTGTTGAAGTGAGGGGGAGGGGGATCTCACGGCCCCCTTCACCAGTAATCAGCCAAATTTTTCAGTCTTCTGACGCGTACGGCCATCTTATCAGCGATCGATAGAAAGGGAGCGCAGGGCGGACCCTGCACGATCTACGACGCCCTCTTTGTTGCCGCTGCGGTCCAGTGCGGGACCTGCCTGGTGACGGGCGACGACAGGCTCCACGGCGCGGCGAAGAAGGTGGTGGCCGCGCACCTGGTCCATTGATCGCGGGATCGGGTAGTTAGCCCGGGAGAAAGAAGCACGAATCGGAGCCCTCAATGTTCTTCCTGGTCATCATCGTGGCGGCGGCGCTGATGACGGCGGTCTTGCGGGCACCGGACGGAGACGTCCTTTAAAGAGGCGGGGAGATCGCGGCCTGCCATACCAGGCCTTCTCCCCGTTACGCGGTCCGGGAATATGCGTCCCACCAGGAACAGCCCTACTCCCCGCCAAACCCCCGGTACTTCGCCTGCTCAAGCATCGCGTCGAGAATAACAAGCGCGAGCATGCACTCCGCGACCGGGACGACCCGGGGGGCGATGCAGGGGTCGTGCCTTCCTTCGACCGATATCCCCCGCTCAGCCCCGGCAAGATCGATGGTCCGCTGCACCCGCCGTATCGAGGGCGTCGGTTTCACGGCAAGCCGGACGACGATATCCTGCCCGGTGCTGATCCCACCGAGGACGCCGCCCGCGTGGTTGCTTGCAAATCCATTCCGGGTGATGGGGTCGTTCATCTCGCTCCCGAAGAACCGGGCGGCGGCAAACCCCTCGCCGATCTCGACGCCCTTCACCGCACCGATGCCCATCATCGCCCCGGCGATGGC
>JAGVUK010000125.1 GCA_019136335.1 Methanomicrobiales archaeon | reverse complement strand
GTACCTCGAAGCATCGGTGTTTCTCAGGGAACTGTATGCGATCGGTGCGTGGTGGCATGCAAGGATTGGATGGCCTCAGCAGACCGTTCTCGAATCCCCGGAGATGCCGGGTGTGGCCATAAACTCGACGCATGCGACTGTGACGATATACGCTGAAGAGCTCTACTGCGGCTCCCGGACGGTGACCCGGTATACCGACACGTACACGAGGATGAATTACGAAGTCGCAACAGCAGACAGGACGACGATATCGCAGGAACCGGATTCAAGGTGGCCTTGCTATTGAGTACGCCGGACCTGGGCCCGCAGTCTGCGGCGCAGGGGGTCTTCCCACTCCGCCCCGGGCCGGCCGGGTCCGATCGGTGCGCGTCACCGGTGTCGCACCACTGTTTCTGTGCGACACTTATTGGCATCACGTGTAGCTCAACCGTTGTTGTGGGTCATAGGTGTCGCACAAATGCTGTCGTGCGTCATGGGTGTCGCAGAACCACCCCCCCGTGGCATGGTTTGTGTATACCGGGCCGGGGTTCTGGTATACCCGGACCGGCTTGCAGGTATCAGGGATTCACAACCGGTCCCCCTCGGTGATGGCGAGATGGCGCCCAAAGACATAGGTCGCGGCACGCCGTCCCCCGGACTCGGCGAGGACGGCGAGGACGGCGATGATCCCCTGTTCCCAGAGTTGCTACAGGCCCGATTCGACGTGATCGCGCTGCTGGTGATCAACGGGGCGTGCCACCGCACCGGTAAAGCCCCTCGGCGTACGACTCGATCAGGTCACGCATCGCAAGGCAGTCCCGCCACGCCCGCGGGATCGCGGCCGCCCCGTAGTAGGCCCCGGCGAGTTGGCCGTAGATCGCTCCGGTGGTGTCGGCGTCGTCACCGAGGTTCACCGCGAGGAGGCACCCCTCCTCGAAGGTGCTGGACCGGGAGAACGCCCAGAGCGCCGCTTCGAGCGCGCAGGCGACGTAGCCGCGCCCCCGGATCGCCGGCGGGTCCTTGTGGAGAAAAGACCCCGCCGCGACCGTGTCGATCTCACCGGCAAGCGGGTGCTCCTCCCAGTAGCCCGGGACCGGGGCGTAGCGTGCCGCGAGCAGGGTTTCTTTCGGCGCACCCGTGAGTGCCCCGGCGATGAGCCCCCCGAAGTAGCGGCAGGCATCCACGACAAGCGGCAGCGCGTGGGTCGTCCGCGAACTCTCGCCCGAGAGTTCGATCGCCCGGGCGGGGTCGGCGGCGTAGAACATGGGCACGGGGCAGAGCCGCATCAGCGACCCGTTCCCCGCGGACCGCTCATCCGTCAGCCCCGGATAGGGCTCGCGGCTGAGCATAAACCGCTGGAGAGCCTTCCGGGTCGTCGTCCCGATATCGAAGCAGGTCCCGGTACTGGAGAGGTGCCCCTCCGTAAACCAGCGGGAGTAGCGCTCCAGCTGGTCGACGGGGTCAAACCCCCTCCGCTCGATCAGGCTCTCGGCGAGGCAGAGGGCGAGGGAGGTGTCGTCGGTCCACTTCCCGGGTTTGAGGCCGAACGGCCCGCCGCCGACCATCCCGGTGACGGGCGTAAACGTCCCGGGCGGCCGGAACTCGACCGTCGTCCCGAGGGCATCCCCGGCGGCGAGGCCGAGCAGGCAGCCGCGGTAGCGGTCGATTCTGTCCATGGCGTTCCTCTTGATGCCGGCAGGGAAGAGGGTTTGGGTCTGCATCAGGGGATCTACAGCCACCCTTTTCGCAAACCCTCCTTCACCTCACCCGGACCTGGTGCACGACCACCTCGGCCTTCTGGATCAACTCTTCCGGAAGTTCCTGTGCCCCCATCTCAACCCTTGCCTTAATCTGCTCTGCCAATTCGGTCGCCCGTACCTGGTTCTTTCCGGCTGAGTATCCCGCAAGATCGACCGCATACTTGTAGGCAGCCACCAGATCGCCGATCTTCATGCTGATCAGCACGAGGTCTCCGCAGTAGTAGGCCGACCGATGGAGATCATTCATGCGAATGCTCTCCTTCAAGGACTCAGAATAGTTCACTTTCAGGTATGCTGTGAGGTCTTTCTGGAGATCGGCCGCCGACTGGTACCGCTTCTCGGGATCTTTCTCAAGGCACTTCAGGATGATGGCATCCAGCGGTTCTGCATCGGGATGAACCGCACCTGGTCGCTCCGGCACTTTCGCGGCGACCGCCATCCCGATCTCGACCATGCTCTCGCCGGCAAACGGTAACCTACCGGTGACCAGTTCATACAGGATCACCCCGAGTTGCCAGATGTCCGCCCGCTCATCCTTTCGATCACCCTGGATCTGCTCCGGCGCCGCATAGTGGACGGAGTACGAGGGTGAAGCAGAGAACGAAGCGCTGGAGACAACCTTGCTCAACCCCCAGTCGGTTATCTTCGGTACTCCCTCGCTGAGCATGATGTTCTGTGGCTTGAGATCTCGATGAACGATGGATCTGGCATGGGCATACTTCAGCCCATCGCAAATGTTGAGCATGAGCATGGCTGCTTCATGGGAGGGGATCGGTTTGTCTATAGCCGATAACGAGGTGCTGCAGTATTCCATCTCGATGAACGGGACAGGTAAGATGTTGTAATCGATAACCCTGACGATATTGCGGTGATCGAGATGCACCCAGTTCTGGATCTCAGCAATAAAGGATCTCCCTGTCGATGGATCGAGTGCTATCGGGACTTTAACCGCGACAACGCTCCCGTCTCGTTTCGTAACCTTGAATACTCGTGCAAACCCGCCCTGGCCTATAAGCACGCTCTCCGTGTAACGCGATGCGAGGCTTGCAGGGATTTCCTGCCCATCATCCACCGGCATCGCAGGAGGGGATGGCGTACCCTTCCCGGGTCTGGGCAGCAGGTACCGGATCGTCAGGCTGGCCCCTTTCCCTTTTGCCGGCGCACTGAGGATCCGGTCTCCCGCCCGCATCTCCTGGTACATGGCATCACAGCAGACCGGCATGCGATGGTGGATGCCGGGATACCCTCCCAGGGAGCGGTGGAGTTTACCGGAGTTGACTTCAATCGAAGTTCTTCCAGCGTCCTGTGCGCGTGAAAAGAGACCAGAAAGTTCTTGCCGGAAAGTGTTCGCAGTAAGCGGTGCAGGCTGCGTAGCGGGCTCACTCTCCCAATTGCGCTCAAATCTGTTAGATATTACGTGTGCAGAGATCCGGTCCAGCCGGGTCTTTGCATCGCGGAGCTCGGGATCGATCTTCAAAGCAGTTCTGTAGCAGTGAGCGGCTTCCTGAACTCTTCCAAGTTCTTCGAGCGCGTTCCCTTTCCCGTACCACGGCCAGACAAACGCTGGTGAGGCGCTGATTGCTCGGTCAAAACAATACAGTGCATCTTCAAATCTCTCCATTCTGGTGAATGTGAGACCTTTCCCGTTCCAAGGCCATGCGAATGATTTGATCTTTAATGCGCGGTCATAACAGTCAATTGCCTGGCTATATTGCCCAAGTTCCCTGAGAGCATCACCTTTCCCGTTCCATGGGTATGCGTAGTCCCGGTTGAGCGAGATTGCCTTCTCGTAACTTTTTATCGCCTCGACATGCCGCCCCAGATTTTTCAGCGCGTTTCCACGGGCATTCCAGGCGTAGGGATAACTCGGGCTGAGCTCGACTGCTTTTGAGCAGCAGGCAAGGGCCTCTTCATAGTTCCCGAGACCGAGCAGAACATTGCCCTTGTTGTTCCACCCCGGCGCGTAATCCGGGTCAGCACGGATGGCCTTATTGAAGCAGGCCAACTTCTGCTGTGGGTCAAGCGCCCTCTTCCCTTCATCGACCCAGCGTTGTGCTTCCTTTGTGTCCGGTTTCTTCCAGAATAAGGCCATGATCATCCGGTTACCGTCTAACTGTGCGCCAACAAGGGATCTTACATCGTTGAAGCGAGAGACGGCAGATTAATGAATCGATGTAGGTGAGAACTCATGAACATTTCGGTTTCTCATTCAGAGCATCAGCAGGTTGCTAAGGATTCTGGATTCACTACTAAGTCGGATAAACAGGGCGAAGGAAATGGATGCCGGCAGGGCAACAGACACCTGTAATGAGTCTATGACACAATATCGCGTGAAATACGTGAGTGTCCGGCATGACTCAGCCGGGAGACGAACTGCAGCAGAAAGTATTTAGAAGTAGAATATGAATGATCAACCAGAGAAACAGAGCTCAGGCGAATTACAGAGAAAACAGGGCACTTCCCGGGTGTTCATACGGATCAGGCCACCCGGAGTATTTCTAGCGCATCTACCGGGATCAGCACAGTCCCACCGATAAAGGCAATTCCGCCGTGAGGATGTGACCAGATCGTTGTTTATGGGGTGGTAGCTATGGCAGAAAACGCTTATCAATGGAGAAAGAAGGGTGATGCATACAAGAGACAGGGGCATCTGGAGGAGGCGATCCGTTGTTACGATGCGGGCCTCTCCATGAATCCGTTGGATCCGTTTCTGTGGTATGGCAAAGGGAATGCCCTCTACAAGATGAAAGATTTTACAGCGGCCATCGGGTGCCATGATCGGGCACTGACCCTGAACCCCCGCCTCGATCGACCGTGGTATGATAAAGGGAACATCTTCAGGGATATGGGTGACTATGCCGAAGCCCTCCGTTGTTACGACAGAGCAATTGCAATGGCCCCAAGACCGGCTTACTCCTGGTACGGCAAAGGGACCACGTACCACCGTATGGGCAATTATCCTGAGGCTCTTTCCTGCTATGACCGTGCCATCGCTCTCGATTCTCATCTGGGAAAGCCCTGGCTCATGAAAGGTGACATTTACGCCGATACCGGAGCGCTGGATCAGGCAATGGAATGCTACCAGAAGGCAGTCGCCGCAGAACCACGCCTCTATGAGGCAGAAAGCCGGATCAGAGAATTGAAGGCAAAACTTCAGAAACCTCCTTTCCCCCTGGAAACTGCACGGCCGGACTCTGGCAAGGGTGCGCCTCCGTCACTTGCATCACGGTATGAACAGATGCATCTGATCGGCGAGGGAGGGTTCGCTGCCGTGTATCAGGCACGGCGTCGCTCCGATGGAAAAATTGTAGCAGTTAAAATTCCGCGCATCGATGAAAAGAACAGCAGTCTGTTCATCAAGGAGGTCGCTGCCTGGTACAACCTTCGCCACCCGAATATCGTCACCCTCTACCATGCGGATATCTACCCGGTGCCCCTGATCGAGATGGAATACATCGGCGGATACACTGAAGGAGACATTCACGTTGAAGACCTGGATACGCTCCCAAAACCCGTCCCTGTAATGCGGGCTTTGGATCTGGCCCGAAACATTGCCGCCGGCCTGATCCATGCTCACCATAAGGGCATCTACCACCTGGATCTCAAACCCCAGAATGTTCTGCTTGACCGTGAGGGAAACCCCAGGGTTACTGACTTCGGGCTTGCCGGGATCGGGGCGAGGAGCTCCCTCTCCATGCAGGCGGGGTTCAGCCCGCTCTATGCGGCGCCGGAACAGATTGATCCGGCGACGTTCGGGAAACCCGATGCAAGGACGGACATCTACCTCCTCGGTATGATCTTCTACGAACTCCTGACCGGTAAAGTGCCCTACGAAGGGTCGTCGCCCACGGCACTCTTCGGTATGATCCTTTCGGGCAACACCCGGATACTTCTCCCTTCGGTGCACGATCCGACCCTCAGACTGTACGACGGTATCTTCGAGAAACTTATTGCCAGAAAGAAAGAGGATCGCTTCCAATCTGTTGAAGAGTTTGTCGATGCACTTGATGCTCTCACAGATCTTGAATCACTTACCCTTGACAGGGTGGCCGAAGAACTAAAAGAGAGCCTTCTAGTCAGCTCGAGTCCCGATGAGATCCGGCGCCTAACGCAGAAACTGGTGAGGGTAACCGCGGAGCTTGCCCTCATCCATGCCCGGTCTAACAACCAGACGGAACTTCTCTGTGCCCTGACTGACCTGGGGTACTTCACCGAAGCTTACCGGGAGCACCTGGATCAGATATGTCAGGGGATCGAATACATGATCACCGAAGGTATCTCGATTCAGAGTGACCGTATTGAGATGTTGAAGGTGCTCTGCAGGAATATTGAGCGGGAGAACGGAATGGTGTAAAAAAATTGACAAACTCGAACAGGGAACCGGGAGATTTCTGGAAGTAGACTTGGAAAATGTGGTTGTTGCAGGTGACTGCTGATTTTTCCCAATAAACAGCGATTCTGGCCGGTTCTTTTTACAGAACCTCGTCACCGCACCCTCACTTGGTGTGCGATCACCTCGTTCGCCCACACATCGACAATGTTTTTGCACATCTTCTCCGCTCTCTGCGCCTTTAGTTCCAGCATACTCCCTCCCATTCCATCGTCAATATCCAGTGCGTTCAACTGTTTGACCAGACCGACGAGTCTCTCGCTGACACCCATCTTATCCAGCGCATCTTCCAGAACATACAGTTTGAAATTAACGTCCTCGAACTGCTTCGTGCGACAGCAGGTATCGATCTCCTGGATCAGGCGGAATGTGTGCAGGTAACTCAGGGCAGGTTTATGATCGTACCGCTGCATTAATGCGTTCTCGGTGTATTTTAGGGCTATTTCTGGGTTCTGTCGTATGGCCACCCCGAGCGTCGCCACATCGCAGGAGTGCTGGAACCGTTTCTCCCGGATCTCCGCCCCAGCGTCGCTGGAGATGAACTGGCCCTTGATGCTGTGGGAGACACCGCAGGACTCCGAGCCCAGCCGGAAGTATACCCGCCGTGACCCGCCGCGAGGGATCACAACCCCATGATGATAAGGGACTCCAAAGGTCGACAGCTGTAACCAGGGTTTTGGGTTGCTGACCTGGAGGCGCACCTGCTCGTCGCTCCCATCGATGACGGTCTCAAGAATCTGGAGCGTTGATGAAGATTCCAGTTCTATCCCCCACTCGTCGATGGGGTGGTTGTCGTGGTTATGTACGCAGATGATCAGCCAGTAGGAGGAAGGGTCATGACGGTTGATCCAGTCTCTGACGTTGACGAGCTGGCGGGAGGAGGAGATGATGAAATCCCGGGTTACGGGATCGTAGATGGTGCGCTCGATGGTGATCGATGAGTGTGCCTTTATCGATTCAACTGGCTGTGCGGGGAGCTCAGATGATTGGATTTCGCTTGTTTCGGGTGGTTCATCTTGATTTTCCTCGTTTGTTGAGCGGATGAGATACACTGAATAGAGGATGATAGACCCTACAAGAATCGCGAGTACTATCGCCAGCGATTCATGGCGTATTCCCATTATTGCCAAAACACCCAGCATAATCAGGATTACCACGTATAAAAACCGGTAATCCTTGCTTAGTGCGGAGAAAGCGATGAGAACCACGACGACAAGCGTGCTCGCTACCGCCAGCAATGGCACGGGCATCAAGGGTGATCTCAATATAGCCAAAACCATCAGCACAACCGGAAGTGCCACAGCGACAATCTTTAGAGATACCGTTCGCCAGGTCATGCTACTACCCTCGTAATGCACAGGTACGTTGCCGGCAGGAATTGAATTCGAAGATCGCTACCCGCAGGGGGTTTGAATGTAGATCGAGGAGACTATATCAGCAAAAACCGATCCTATGCATTAATAGCCGTTTACAGTAGCGCATGATAAACATGCCGCTATTATAATGCCTCGAGCACCGGGAACGGAGGCGATCTCATGTTTTTGCAAGATTGCCTCCGAGTTTCAGGCCGGCCAGACCCGGCGAAAAATAAAGCACCCTTATTCAGCCCTATCCCCGCACCATCACCAGGCCAACGCCCTCGGCGAACAGAACCTCACCCCCCATCCTGGCGGCGCAATCATAGAATGCAGACTTCATCAGGGACCCGTTCCCGAGGGCCTTCTGAATATCATCGAAAACGACATGATTCCTCAGTTTCAGGGCGTCACGCATTGCTTTCTCCACGTCACGCCTGACCTTTGCCTCTTTCTCAGAATCTATCTCGAGTTTGCAGATATCGGAGAAGGCCTGCGCGGTCTCATCTGCGGGGTTGAATATGAGGTCGCCAGTCTCCACATCAAGGAGAAGGACCGAGAGGTACTTTGAGATGAAGTTGCGATGGAACTCATCACTGTCGATGAAGTTCCGCACCCGCCGGTCGAATCCGGTCGGGGATGCCAGGCAGAGAACGGTGACGAACCCGGACGAGCGTGCCTGATCCTGTATCCTGGCGAGCATCTCCGTCACATCATCCGGGGCGAGAGGGTCGCAGTCATAGCCCAGGTCGGCATACCTCTCTATCCGCGACGCATAGCACGCATCAAAGACGTATTGTTTCTTTCTCCCAAGGATCCTCTTCTCTACGAGGCGGATGGTGAGAGAGCGGTTCTCGGGCAGTATCTTCTTGGCCTCGCCGGCGTATCCTGCAAAGGTGCCCCTGTTCTCCTCGATCCCCTCCACATAAAACGCCCTCCCCCCGATCACCGGGGAATCCCCGATCTTTCTCTCCATCCTCCCGATGAAGGTCAGCTCGTACTGTTTCGCCTCCCCGGCACTGACGTACCTGCTCCGCTCGCCCTGACCGTTGCCCTTCAACGCTCTCATAGCAGCTTCGATCCGCTGCTCCCGGGATGTGAGGGCCTCCTCTGCCACCCTGATTGCCTGCTCCTGCACGACCAGGTTGTCACGGGCCGCCCTGGCATCTTCCTCAATCTGGCGAGCAGACACCATGGCCTCACGTGCCGCTGCCTCCCTCTGAATAACCTCCCGCTCCTGATCCTGAAGAATAGCTTCCTTATCCTTTATTATCAAGTAATGGGCCTCTTTCTCTGCCTCAACCTCCGACCGGAGTCCCTTCTCCCGGCTCTCTGCCTCATCCTTCCAGGTGGCAATCAGGCCTCCGAGCCAGTCCAGTTCAGTCACCGCTTCGGCAACAGCCGCATTGACCTTGCCTTTGTAGCCTCCCCACCGCTTCTTCAGGTAACCCCTGAGCGTCAGGCGAATCTCCGTATTCTCAAGGGATGCATCGACCCAGGAGTCCATCTCGATGTAGTAATCATGAAGCAGCGAGAGAAGGTTTTCGTCCCGCCGGATGAGCCTCTTTTTGATGTCGTTCACGGTCAGGAGTTCAAAGACGTTGTAGCGCTCGACTCTCTCATAGAGTCCGAGCTCTTCAGCAGAAAAGATCTTTACCGCATCAAACGACTCCCCGTTGGCCTTCACGCTGACCGCGAGGGCGACGAGGGCAGCATCGAACTGCGAACGGAAATGGGAATCCAGATCCCTCAAGAATGTGCCACATTCTCCGTCCTGGTACCGGTCAAAGTTCGTTCGGATCTGGTTCCAGAGTTCAATCCTTCGCTCAAATGCTTCATACCTGATCTGCGGCCCGGCCTTCAGAACCCGTTTTGCCGGCAGTAGTAACTTATTAGTGCACTCGATCTCTCCTTCTTTGAACATTTAATCATCCCCGAGAAATACCTCCATCTCCTTGCTGATCTTTTCTGCAAGAAATTCCACGATCTCGCCGTAACCCAGGATGCTGATCAGAACATCCGTTGTCCCGTTGCCTTTCAGGGTAATCTCAATGGAGGCTTGCCCTTTTTTTGTGGTAACAAAATACTTCTTCGTGTTCCCCGTCTTGTAGTCATACCCTGCGTTGATCTTGCTCATCAGGTAGGATAGAAACTTTTCGAGGACTTCGATCTCTTCCGTGCTCTCGTAACGCAATCTTCGTGTCTTCTCCTCTATCTCAGGGTGATACTCCTCCATCCGGTAGACCTCAACCTTTCTTCTATCACCCTCGATACGGGAATAGAGGTCTTCAAGAAACTCGTCGATGTCTGCTCCCTTGAAGACCATCGCTGTCCCTTTTGGCTTGGAGATCTCTGCCCTGTCCCCCCACCGCTCAATCGCGTAATCTATACGTTTTCTCTCCGCGTCAGATTCGTAATCCACAATCAGGAGATACCCCATTGATGTCTCTTTTTGGGTTTTCACCTATATAGGGTTTTCTCCATTCCGGAGATTATTTAACTATATATCCACATTGGAGATACATTTATATGTTTGCATATCTCATTCTCGATAGAGAGCCTATGAGTTTCTGGGATACGTTCAGGAAGAACCCTGTTGACAAATTAAAAGTCCGTGAGCTTCAGGAAGAAGAAATCCGGCTAAAAAATCAGATTGAACGTGCGCGCAAGGAGATCAACAAACTCGAAAAGGAGAAGAAAGTCCGGTTCCAGGAGGGTGTGGGGGCAGACCTCCTGAAGAAGAAGATGCTCGCTCAGGAGATCAAACAGCTCGACATGGAGACTCAACTCAAGACACAAAAGTTCATGGCGATGCACAAGCAGTTTATGTTCGTCTCAAACCTCGTCGTGATCAAGCGGTTCGAGAAGGAACTGAAGAACACTCCCTTCTGGGATAAGATCACTCATATTCCTCCTGAACAGTTCGAGAGCGCTCTGATCAATGTCAATCTCTCCGGAAAGGCCTTTGAGAACGTGCTCGACAGCCTCAACCAGGTCTTTGAGATGCAGATCGCCGACTTCCAGACGACCGAGGACGAGACCGAGAAGCAACTGCTGGATACCTGGAGCCAGATCGAGGCCGGAACCATGGATCTTGAGGAAGGTGCGGAGACGCTATCCATAGAGCGAGATCTTGAGAAGAGGGAGATCTGAGGGAGATATGGGTCTCTTTTCCCGTCTCTTTGGGCCCAGGAACCCGGTCGATGCGATGAGTCCCAAGGATCTTCGCGTCATGGAGATCCAGCTGACCCGGCGGATCGACGAGATTGCCGGGGAGGCGAAGAGGGTCGATGGAGAGATTGCACTCCTGCTTGAGAAGGCGCGTTCCCCCTTGTCTAAAAACGAAGAGATCAGCCTTGCGCGCCGGATCAAGACCCTCTCTCAGAAGAAGGAGATGAAACTCGCCGCCCATGCCCAGCTCGACAAAGAACTCAGGGCGGTCTCGAACATCCTCATCCTCAAGGAGCACGAAGCGGATCTGAGATCCGCCGGAGTATGGAACCAAGTAAAAGATCTGGAGCCTGATGTTCTCGAAGACTGGCTCATCAAGAAGAATCTTGAAGGTCAGAGCAGAAGCGATCTCGTCACAACGATCACACAGATGACCTCAAGCGCGATGTCAACCGGCGTGGAGGAGGATGAGGAACTCGATGAGATCCTCGATGTGATCAGGGCGGTGAAGGATGGATCCCTCGACCCTACCGACGTAGATCTCACGAGAGATCGCCGGGAGTATGAATAGAACTTGAATCAGGGCTCATTTAAGAAGCCCGATTTCTCATTATTTATGGCAGTTTGAGGGGATCTCAGGCATGAAAGTGGACCTGACAGGCGCGCTGAACTCGATGCTACAGAAGACCATTAAGGAGTACAGGGCAGCGGATGAGTGCGGCGATACCAGAAGCGCCAGGACAAAAGCCCTGGAATGTGCAGGGTTGCTGGAGCAGATAGCCCAATCTTCTCCCGGGCAGCGTGAGATATACATGAAGCGCGCCCAGGAGTGGAGAGCGATCGCGGGCCAGGTGGAGGCGAAAGGGAGCAGCAAGGTTGTGGAATCGGCAGGAACCGGGGAGAACGAGTTCCTGACCTATGCCGAGTCCCTGATCGCAACGACCCCGGTGAGGTGGGGCGATATCGGGGGCCTTGAGAATGTCAAGCGGTTGATGATGGAGACGATCGTGATCGCCGGCCTGAACAAGCCCGACTCGATCAAGCCCTGGAAGGGTATCCTCCTCTTTGGCCCGCCCGGAACCGGTAAGACCCTGCTTGCGGCCGCAGCTGCCGGGAGCCTCAATGCGACCTTCTTTGACGTCAAGGCAGACCGCGTTCTCTCGAAGTACTTCGGGGAGTCCTCAAAGATGGTCTCTGGACTCTATGCGGCGGCGCGGGTGCACTCTCCATCGATCGTCTTTGTGGACGAGTTTGATGCCCTCAGTCAGTCCCGAGGCGGCGATACAAGTGAAGCGACACGAAAACTGCTCTCGACTCTGCTCACCGAGCTGGATGGACTGCAGGACAAGAAGAGCGGGCAGCTCCTGCTCACTCTTGCGGCCACGAACACCCCCTGGGATCTTGACCCTGCGGTACTCTCCCGGTTCCCCCGGCGGATCTATGTGACGCTCCCTGATCCTGAGGCCTGTTGTGAGATCTTGAAGATCCACACAAAGGATCTCGACTGCTCTTCCCTCGACCTCGGTGCTCTGGGAGCACGGTGTGTGGAAAACCTCTACTCGGGGCGCGACATCCAGAACCTCTGCCAGCAGGCGATCTGGCATATGATCCGCGAAGAGAATACTAACCTCCACCATCTTGCCGAGTTGCCGTTCGACGAGTTGAAGGAACGTTCCCTGAAGGTGCGCGGGCTTCGTGCCGCCGATTTTGAGGACGCATTTGAGAAGATCAGGTCCCCTATAACCAGGTCTGACCTCGAGAGATACGATGAGTGGATGGAGAAGTTCGGTGAGTGAACGGGAGTAAGCTGGCGGGTCCGGGGGCCTGTCCGGGCAGGCGCCTCCACCGCTGCCGTATGGGGATCGCATCCCCCACCCGGCTCTCCCCTCTTATCTTGAAACTGCCTGACTGGTCAGGGGAAGGCTATGAACGGAGGCCGGATCGGGGTTGCAGGTGAGATCCACGGGGGGAAGCGCCGGCCCCTCAGCATCGCGGCACCAGAAGCACCTCGGTCGTCCACACATCGACGATGTTTCTGCACATCTTCTCCGCTCTCTGCGCCTTGAGTTCCAGCATACTCCCTCCCATCCCGTCGTCGATATCCAGTGCGTTCAACTGCTTGACCAGCCCGACAAGCCTCTCGCTGAGGCCCATCTTATCCAGTGCATCTTCCAGAACGTACAGTTTGTCGTGAACGTCCGCAAACCGCTTCGTGCGGCAGCAGGTATCGATCTCCTGGATCAGGTGGAAGGTGTGCAGGTAATTCAGGGCAGTTGTACGTTGGTAGCGCTGCATTAAGGTGTTCTCAGCATATTGCATGGCAATCCCGGGGCTCTGTCGTATGGCAACCCCGAGCGTTGCCACGTCGCAGGAGTGCTGGAACTGTTTCTCCCGGATCTCTGTCTCGGTATCGTCGGTGATGAACCGCCCCTTGATACTATGGGAGATCCCGCAGGACTCCGAGCCCAGCCGGAAGTATACCCGCCGTGACCCGCCGCGAGGGATCACGATGCCGCGCTGGTGGGGGATGCCGAGGATCGATCGTATCAGCCAGGGCTTAGGGTTGCTGATCTGGAGATGCACCGAGGCGTCGCTCCCTTCGATAACGGTCTCAAGGATCTGGAGCGTTGATGAAGACTCCAGTTCTATCCCCCACTCGTCGATGGGGTGGTTGCCATGGTTATGCACGCAGATGACCAGCCAGTAGGAGGAAGGGTCGTGACGGTTGATCCAGTCTCTGACGTTGACGAGCGGCCGGGACGAGGAGATGGCGAAGTTCCGGATTAAGGGATCATAGATAGTGCGCTCGATGGTGATCAGTGATGAAGATTTTACTGGTTCAACTGGATGGGCAGGGGATTGCGGCAATTCCCCAGCCCTGTCAGGACGAGGTGATTCTGATGTGATAGTATCTACGTTCTTTCTCAATGCTCTATCCCTGTTGTCTTTTGCAAGAGTATATTCTGGGTTAATCTCCAGTGCCCGGTCGTAGCAACGGATTGCCTCGTCGCAGCGGTCGAGTTCATTGAGTGCAACGCCTTTACCGTTCCATGGAACGGCATCTTTCGGGTCGACCTCCAGTGCGCGGTCGTAACACCGGATAGCCTCATCGTAGCGGCCGAGATTATTGAGTGCATTGCCTTTACCGTACCATGCATAGGCAAATTCCGGGTCGACCTCCAGTGCCTGGTCGTAGCACCGGATTGCTTCGTCGTAGCGGTCAAGGTCATTGAGTGCAAAGCCTTTACCGTTCCATGCAGAGGCAAATTTCGGGTTGACCTCCAGTGCCCGGTCGTAGCACTGGATAGCCTCATCGTAGCGGCCGAGGTTCTGGAGTACAAGGCCTTTATTGTACCATACAGAGGCATGTTTTGGGTCGATCTCCAGTGCGCGGTCGTAGCATCGGACTGCCTCATCGTAGCGGCCGAGATTCAGGAGTGCAAAGCCTTTGTTGTTCCATACAGAGGCATCTTCGGGGTCGATCTCCAGTAACCGGTGGCAGTAGTGGACTGCCTCCTCATAGCGGCCGAGTTCATTGAGTGCAACGCCTTTACTGTGCCATGCGGTGGCATTTATTGGGTTGATCTCCAGTGCCCGGTCGTAGCATTGGATCGCCTCCTCATAGCGACCGAGTTCAGCGAGTGTAAAACCTTTATTGTGCCATGCACAGGCATCTTCGGGATCGATCTCCAGTGTGCGGTCGTAGCACTGGATCGCCTCGTTGTACCGGCTGAGTTTCCGGAGTGCGAAACCTTTGGTGTTCCATACATAGGCATCTTTTGGGTCGATCTCTAGTACACGGTCGTAACACCGGATCGCCTCGTCATCGTGGTCGAGTTTTTGAAGTACAAGGCCTTTATTGTGCCATGTTTCGGCATCTTTCGGATCAATATCCAATATGTGTTCGTAGCACTGAACTGCCTCATCGTAGCGACCAAGAATAGCGAGCGCTAGACCTTTCTTCTTCCAGATTTTGGTATTTTCCGGATCAAACTCTAGTTCTAGTGCGCGATCATAGCACTGGACTGCCTCTTCGTAATCTCCGAATCTTTCAAAATCTATGGCTTCATCATACCAATCTACCGCATCTCTCCATACCACGAACTTATTTCCTCCTTCTGGTATTGTTACGGTATATGCCGGTCAGGCATCGGGTTCTCCTGTCAGAGCGCCGGGTGAACGGTTGCCTGATGTTCTTGCATTGCTATTCAGCTAGCATAATCCTATCCATTCAGTTTGCCTGATGCCCTGGCGATGCTCCCGAAAAAATGAGGATAAAGTGCTCCTTTGACGATTCTTAGATGAAGAGGAGCCTGCTCCAGCCAGAGCAAATTTGTAGCCTGGCCACCGTATCACACTACCCAGTTCACTAGAATTGTTGGATAGAGGTGCATGGGGTATCCCGGGATGCCCGGGAGACTGCCCCGATAAGAGACCATCCACGTCACTCCGGCGCCGGCCAGCGTATCAATACCCTCCCCCGACCCAAATAACAATCCTCATCCCTCCTCCACCCCCTATCTCTCATAAGGAGAGTTCATCGGATGTCCCCCGCCGTTCTGTATCGCCAATCGCCCGGAGAAGGGCTCGATGCGTTCATCGCCGGTTTCCGGAAAGCCGCCGGCCGCGACCCGTTCGGGACCGTTTTCATCGTCCCGACCGCGAGCCTCGCCCGGGAGGTCGCCCGCCGCCTCGGGGAGGAAGGGGTGCCTCTCGTCACTGACACGGTCACGACCCTCTCCGGCCTCGCCCGGAAGGTCTTTGCCGCTCATGCTACGTCGGAGACACCGATCCCCGCGGCCGGAACCCGGATCATCCTCGCCCGGCTGCTTGCCGCCGGGGACTACCCGCTCCTCTCCGGTGCCGGGTCCGTCGACGAACTCGCGACCCTCTTCTCGGTCCTCACCATGCGGAAGGTCGACTATCCGGCCGCGCTCGGCGAGATGCAGAGCGAGAAGAGCGCCGAGATTGCCGCCCTCTACCACGCCTACCTCAGGTTCCTCGACGACCGCCGCCTCGTCGACGAGAGCACCCTTACCGCCCGGGCAGTCGGGCTCCTCGCAGGCTCGCGGGAGGTCCGGACGGTTTATGTCTACGGGCTCTTCGAGCCGATGCCGCTCGAACGCGACCTCCTCCTCGCCCTCCGGGAGTCCGCGGACGAGTTCCACTACTCGATACCCTGCGCCGCAAACCCGGCGATCGTCGCGGACGACGGCGGGTGGCTGCACCCGGACGCGGTCGTCGCGGGGGACGGCCACTCCGCGCTCTCCGGCCTCTTCTCCCGTGGCCCGCCCGGGGACTGCGGCGTCCTCATCCGCGTTGCCGAACGGCGGGACCGGGTGGACGAGGTCCGGGCGATCGCGCAGGAGGTCCGCGACCTCATCACCGCCGGCGTCCGGCCGGGCGATATCGCGGTCGCGTTCCCCGACCTCGACGGGGCGGCGCCCTGCATCGATGAGGTCTTCCCCGACTTCGCTATTCCCTACACCATCTCCGCGGGCCGGCCGCTCTCGGCATCGCCGCTTGTCCAGGCGCTGCTCCTGGTCCTCACCGTCCCGGCCCGCGGCTACCGACGATCCGACATCATCGGACTCGCGACCTCGCCCTACCTGCCGGGCGGTCGCGGGTGCGAACTCGACCTCCTCTCCCGGGAGGCCCGGATCGTCGCCGGAACGGCTGCCTGGGACGAACGGCTCGCGGCGCTTGCGGCGGGCCTCGACGAGGAACGGGCGCGACCGGATACGCCGGAGGCCGCCGTCCGAAGGATCACCGCAAAGATCGCCTCGATCGAGGCAGCGCGGGCCGGGATCCGCCAGCTCTTTGCCGACCTTGCAACCCTCGAAGGGACGAAGACGATCCAGGAGCACCTCGCCGTATACCGCTCGCTCCTCGATGCGTGGCAGGCCCCGGTGATGCCCGCCGAGGGGGATCGCGACCTGCTGGAGGGCGAGGCCCGGGACCTTGCCGGGTTCATGGGGACCCTCGCAACGCTCGAGGGACTCGCCCGGCTCCTCCCGGGCGAGAAGGTGCCGCTTGCCGAGTTCTCCTCTCTCCTCGGCATCCTCGTCGCCGGGACCCGGGCTGGCCGGCGGCGGAACCCCCGGGCCGTCCAGGTCATCGGCGTCCGCGAGGTCCCGCACCTCGCCGTCCCCTGCCTCTTCATCGCCGACCTCGTCGAGGGCGCGATGCCGCGGCTGACCACCCGCCTCCCGTTCACCACCGATGCCGAGACCCGACGCCTTAGCACCCGCTCAAAGGACGACGTCCTCCGCGAGGAGCGCTACCACTTCATCGCGGCACTTCTCTCCGCCCGATCCCGGGTCTACCTGAGTTACCCCGCGGCCGACGGTGCAACACCGCTGGTCCGTTCCGGGTTCGTGGACGCCGTCCGGGAGGCCTTCTCCCCGGAGGCGTGGGGGAGCAGTGACTTCCCCGACTCACGGCTCGCGGCAGCCCGGCGGGCCGGGGCGCTCCTCGCCCGGGGGGAGGTGCCAGCCGCGATGCCGCCGGGGATCGCGGCCAGCGAGGCCGTCCGCCGGCTCAACATCGAGAACTACCATCGGAAGGGCGGCTACGACTCCCCCTACGACGGCCTGCTCTCCGGCGACCCGGTGATCGTTTCAGCGCTCGGTGAACGGTTCGGCGAAGAGGCCGTCTTCTCCCCGACGGCGCTCGAGACCTACGCCGACTGCCCGTTCCGATTCTACCTGGAGCGGGTCCTCGGCCTTGCGCCGCTGCCCCCGGCCGATCCCGACCTGACCGCACAGGAGCGGGGGAACCTCGTCCACCGGGTCGCCTACCGGTTCTACTCCAGCTGGCGGCGCGACGGGAACGGCCCGGTCACCGAGACCGGCCTCCCGGACGCCCTCGAGCGTATCCAGGCCACCGGGAGGGAGGAGGCCGACCGGTTCACGTTCACGAGCCCGGCCTGGGCCGCAGCGAGGGAACACCTCCTCGGGTCGCCCGCGGCAGGCCCGGGGCTGCTTGAGCGGTTCCTCCGGCACGAGACCGCGATGGCGGCCTCCGGCCTCGTCCCGCAGGCCTTCGAGGTCTCGTTCGGCCTCCCGGTCTCGCCGGGAGAGGTCGACCCCATCTCAAACCCCGATCCGGTCGCGGTCCCGCTCGGCGGCGAGACCCTCCGCCTGCGGGGGAAGATCGACCGGGTCGACGTCCTGCCCGATGGCCGATTCGCGATCACCGACTACAAGACCGGAACCTCGCACCATGCGCTCAAGGACGTCCTGGCCGGAAGAGCGCTCCAGCTCCCGCTCTACATCCGGGCAATCGAGACCCTGACCGGGATGCAGGGGGTCGCCGGCACCTACTACACCATCAGGCGCGGGGAGATCCTGAACCGGCCGGTCTTCTGGGATGCGGCGATGAAGGACTGCTTTGGGTGCTTCCCGTCATCGCGGCAGAGCGGCGTCGAGGACGTCCGGGCGCTGGTCGAGGGCTCCCTTGCCCTGACCCGGGACTACCTCGCCGGGATACGCGATGGAAGGTTCCCGCCCCGGTCGGATGCCGGCCCCTGCCCGACCTACTGTGGGTTCCAGACGATCTGCCGGTTCGACAGCCTGCGGCTGCTTGCCGCCGGCGGGGAGGTGAACGCCGATGGGACTGACTGACCGCCAGAGACAGGCCGCGCTCGACCACACGAAGAGCAAGTGCGTCACCGCCGGGGCCGGGACGGGAAAGACGCACGTCCTGGTCCGGAAGTACATCAGCCTGCTCGAGGGCGGCGTCGGCGTCGGGAGCATCCTCGCCCTGACCTTCACCGAGAAGGCGGCCGCGGAGATGAAGGTCCGGGTCCGGCAGGCCCTTGCGGAGAAGGAGGGCGAAGCGTGGGACGTGGTCCGCGACGAGTTCCTCTGGGCGAAGGTATCGACCTTCCACTCCTTCTGCGCCTCGGTCCTCCGCGAGTTCCCGCTCGAGGCGCACGTCGGGCCCGACTTTGCCGTCCTCGACGAGCGGGAGGCGCTCCGGCTCCGCGAGGAGGCGATGGACGACCTCATCTACGGCGACCCTCCCCGGGGGTCCCGGGAGGCGGTGATCGGCGCCCTCCGGGCGGTCGGAGCCCACGAGTTGAAGAACTACCTGGAGGCGCTCGCGAGGCGCCGCGAGGATGCCGAGACGTTCTTTGCCGCCCTCGCAGGGAGCGAGGAGGCGGTGCTCGACGCCTGGCGGGCGATCGTGGAGGGAGAGCGGGCGAAGGCGTCTATCGCGTTTTGCGACCGGGCCGGCCCCTCGCTTGAGGTGCTCGGGGGCCTTGCCGCCCGCTACCCCGGCGAACGGGACCCGGGCGAGGCCTACCTCCGGGCCGTCGAGCCGCACCTGGAAGGCGAGACCGCGAGTGCGGTCCTCGCGATCGCAGAGGTCCATACCGACCGGCGATTCCGGGCAAGCATGGGGCAGAAGAAGAACTGGGCCGGAAACGACCTTGAAGACCTCCGGTCGGCCTACCGGTGCCTCAACGACTGCATCAAGGACCACGAGGCTGCCCTCTCGCTCGCCTTCGACCCCGCGGACCCCTTCACCCGGGCGACGCTTGAGTTTCTCCACGACCTGGGTGCAGTCTTTCACGCCTTCACCGGGGCGGTGGAGGCCGAGAAGCGGCGGCGTAACGCGCTCGACTTCGACGACCTGGTCAACCGCACCCGCCGGCTCTTTGCCGACCATGATGAGATCGCGGCGCACTTCCGGGACCGGTTCCGGTTCATCCTCATCGACGAGTTCCAGGACACCGACCCCGTCCAGATCGCCATCATCCACGCGATCCTCGGCCGGGAGCCGGGGAACCTCTTCGTCGTCGGCGACCCGAAACAGTCCATCTACCTCTTCCGGGAGGCCGACGTCGCCCAGTTCCGGCACACCCGCGAGATGATCGAGCAGGACCTCGGCGGGGAGACGATCGCGCTCGACGTCAACTTCCGGAGCACCCCCGCGGTCGTCGGGTTCACAAACGCCGTCTTCGGCGCCCTGATGGCGAAATGCGACCGGCCCTGGGAGTTCCTCTACGAGCCGCTGACGCCGAGCCGGACCAATGATGCCGGGTCGGTCGAGGTCCTCCTCTGCCCGAAGGTCAAAGACCGGGCGGCCGGCCGCCGGGCCGAGGCGGAGATGGCGGCGCGGAGGGTTCGTGCCATCGTCGAACGGGGAGAGAAGCCGGTCTACCGGGACGGGGAGAGCCGGCCGGCCGGCTACGGCGATATCGCCGTCCTCCTCGAGCGGCGGACGAACCTCGCCTACTACGAGTGGGCGCTTGCGCGGTACGGCGTCCCCTACCGCGTCCACGCGGGCCTCGGGTTCTACGAGCACCAGGAGGTCTACGACCTCTACAACATCCTCCGGTTCCTCGTAAACGACCGGGACGACGTGGCGCTCTACGGCCTCCTGCGGTCGCCCTACTTCGGGTTCTCCGACGCCCGGCTCTTTGCGATCGCCGGGCCGGAACCCTCCCTCTGGGAGCGGCTGCAGCGGTCCGGCGACCCGGACGCGATAGCGGCGGCGACGACCCTCCGGGGCTGGCTCTCCGTCGCCCGGCGGCTCCCGCCCGCCCGGCTCATCCGGCGGATCGTCGACGAGTCGGGTGTCGCGGCCGTCTTCGGCGGGATGGCCGGGGGCGAGCAGGCGGCCGCGAACGTCGAGAAACTGATCGCGATCGCGCGGGAGTCCTCCTCCACGCTCGCCGACCTGGTCGAGGAACTCGGGCGCTCCATCGACGACGGCCAGCGCGAGGGGGATGCGCCCCTCGACCTAGCGGCCTCGGACTCGGTCTCGATCATGACGGTGCATGCCGCAAAGGGGCTCGAGTTCCCGGTCGTCGTCGTCCCGGACCTTGCGGAGACGCCGCGGGCCGGCGGGGCGACCATCATGGTCGAGGGCGGGCTCAGGCTCGGTGTCAGGATACCAAACCCGGCACACGACTACGAG
>JAGVUK010000264.1 GCA_019136335.1 Methanomicrobiales archaeon | reverse complement strand
GACCCGGTAACGTGGACCTACGAGGTGACGAACCCCGGGAAGGCCCCGCTCGTGAACGTCCAGGTGGAGGACGACAAACTCGGCCCCGTCACAGGACCCTCCACAGGCGATGCAGACGGCGATAATGAACTCGATCCGGGAGAGACCTGGACGTATACCGTAGAAGGTACGGCTGAGTACACGGCGGAGATGCCGGACGGGGTCTACGTAAATAACGCCACGGTCACGGCAGAGGATGCAGACGGGAATACGACGACGGCAAAGGATACCAGTCACTACACCGGTGCGTTTGCACCGGTTTCACCGTCGGAGTGTCCTGTGGGATTCACGTGGGACCCCCCGGCACCACTGGCAGGGGATGTCGTGACCTTCACGGGGACTCCCACGGCAGAAGTGAACTTCACCGACTGGGCATGGGACTTCGGCGATGAGGCGACCGGCGGCGGTCAGGAAGCAACCCACATGTATGCCGAACCGGGAACCTACACCGTTACGCTCAGGGTGACCTTCGAGGGCGGAACCTCATGCTCGGCCAGAGAGGAGATTGTGGTCGCACCGGCGGCAGACAACGCATCCGCGGGAGAAGAGGTCGAAACACCGACGGAGGTTATAACGGAGGAGCCCACAGAGGAGGCGACTGAGAGACCAACCGAAGAGGTAACGCCGGGCGAGGGAGAGATACTGTGAAGAGCCACACCCGGGATCTGCCGGTCCAAGAAACCGGGAACGGCCATCCGACCGGCCGGGAAGGAGGGTGCGAATCCCTCAATTTTTCTCCCGTTCCGTTAACCCCAATAACGCTCGCCCGCGCTTCTCGATGTGCTGCCGGAGTATCATGTCCGGTCCGGCAACACGTGGATGTACCGGCTCTCTTCTGCCCGAGGGCAGGCATCTGCCTCACCTGCCGGCGAAAGCAGCCCATGGTGCACTCGGGAAGGCGAACCCCGGCGGCACAGGCCTTCCGGCCCAATGGACCGCTCCGGGAACCGGAGTGGAGCCCGACAACCCGTTCACAACTCTTTCACAGACCCTACGGGCTGGCCGGCGAGAGTTCGCATGGCAGGGACGGCGGTAAACTTATGCGGGATGCTATTGCTGCGTGTGGAGTTGTTCTCATCGGCAAGGCCGCGAGGTAGTCCCTTCGCAGGGAGGGGAGCAGCACGGATCTGATGATTCATCGATCCGTTTTCTCCGGATCTCCAGTCACGCCAGACCACATAGTCATCAGAGAGAGCATACTCCCCTGTGAGGTGGGCACCCCGGGGGGTAATCCTCATCATGCCACCAGTAGAGATGGAGCAGGCGTAGAGCGCTGTATCTCCCGGGAGATGACGGAGCCAGACAACGAGGTCTCCCTCGATATCGGAGTCGGTGACGTTGTCGGTGACAGGGGAGAGTTCCCCGTTCGGGATGTGGTACAGGAAGACTGCTCTTCCCGTTGATGGATTCTCCTCCCAGACCAGGTAATCTCCGGAGATTGCAGGGCAGTACTGGTCTGCGGAGTCGTTGGTGATCTGCATCAACCCTCCGGAGGCAAGGTTGTGCAGGTAAAGATCATGCGAACTGTTCGGACGGGCACGGAACACCACGCGCCCCCGATCGAGATCAGCTTCCCCATCAAACCCGGTCATGTTGGTAACCAGCACGTTCGTCTGCGTTGTAAGGTTACACCCATACAGGGAGCACACCATGTCAAAGACCTCCACGGCCCCGTGGACAGGGTCGTAAATCCAGTACATCCGGTTCTGACACTCGTTCCAGATTAGCCAATCCCCGTCCAGCTGCAGGTTATCAGGGTGCTGCGCGGTCGAGGCGACCAGAGTCTCCCGCCGAGTGGTGATGTTGTAAAGGCAGATGGATCCCGTGTTATTGCCATACAGGACCCACGCAATACGGTCGCCTGATATGCATAACGATTCAGCAGTCCGGCCGCCTGAAGGTGGTATCGAGTAACTCCGGATGGTCGATGTCCGGTTGTCTGTCAGGTTGAAGATCTGGAGGAGTTCTTCCTCAGGTGCCCGGGTGATGTATGAAACCAACGCTCCAGAGATACCCACATCCATGTGTTCAAGAGAATCATTCGTGATCCGGATCTCGCCAGCGGATGCAGGAGACAGGAGCAGAAGCCCCAACAGCACCGTCGCGCACAGGCCTGACCACCCGGAAAACATCCTTTCTGCAGAAGTCATACCGTAGAACACCCCGTCGGCAATCCTCCTCATATAGACCAACCTCGATGTTGCTCAATGAGGACATCAACAGTATTTATGCATCTCCCAGCACACAGAATCTTTCACGATTCATGCTGCAATAGATACCTATTCTCGCAGTATTCTCCCAATCAATCCGGCAGTTACGTGTATGGCCCGCTGTTGCCTCTCCTGGCCGGTCCGTGCACCCCGTCAGAAGAACGGTAGTGTCCGGATCTCCACCCTGCATAACGCGGGTACGGGCATCTGTTCTGCAGGCGGGCACAGAGTCTTCCGAACTCCACCCCGCAGCGGGACACCTCCAATGCTGCACGTACGGCAGATATTCTCCCGGGATCGAAACCAACTCAAACAGAAGGCGTGCCGGAGGTGACGGTGCGGCTCCTCGACACCGCCGGGGGCCTGCTCAACGAGACGGTTACCGGAGCGCAAGGCATCTACACCTTCGGAAACCTCACGGCAGGCGAGTGTGTCGTTGAGTTCGTCCTCCCCGCCAGCTACAACTTCACCCTCATGCATACCGGCGCCGCCGAGACCGACAGCGACGCCGACCCGGGAACCGGGAGGACGGAGGTCATCGCGCTCACCGATAACGAGGCGCAGCCTGACTGGGACGCGGGGATGTACCTGAACGTCTCTGAAACCCCTGAACCGACGATGACGCCCGAAGAAGAGACAAGCCCGGAAGGCTCTATTCTATAGGGCCGACGGTGAGGGGGCGTTCACCCCCGGGCAGGGGATCCGGCGCGGGTCCACCCGCCGGGTCCGGTGCCGCCCCGAAGATCCCTGTCCGTTTTTTCTACGGGCGCTTCCCGGCAGCCTGCCGGGGGGCATCCCCCGGGCGTGTGCCGGCCCGCGGGATCGAGCGCCGTCCATGGTAGCGCCGGTACCGCGCTGCCGCTCTCAACTCGATGTGTTAATGAGCATGCAGGGCCAACGCGCAATGTACCAGGACTATGCGGCTCATTTCATGGAACGTAGATCTCTTCCGCTCCGGCATGAAGAGCGTGGAGAAGAAGGTCGAAGCAGTCTGTCAGCACTCACCGGATATCGTCGCCTTCCAGGAGGTGACGGACCGGGACCTGCCGCTCTTCCGTGAAGAACTGGAGAACTTCGGGCTGATCCACTCCGTCGACAGCATTGCCCTGGTGGAGATTGCCCGGGTGGCTTACATGGCCGAGCGGTTGAACGATCTCAGGGCGCGCAACGCAAACGATCCTTTCCAGTTCGCATACAGCATCTCCCGGCTCTCCGAACAGTGTTCGCCGTCCGGCGAGACAAAGGACTTCGGGTGCCTGATAGCGAGCAGGTACCCCCTCACGCCGTTAAACCCGCTCGACTTCGATATCCCGTGGAAGCAGCGGGTGGTCTCTGCCGTCGTCAGCGCACCCACGGGCGAGTTCGAGGTGCACAACGTCCACGTCCCCACGGCGATAGGCAGCCGGAGGAACGAGATCGTGAAGGCCGAGACGCTGGTCGGGATCTACCGGCGCCTTGCCGTCAGGCCGGCGAGGCCGCGGATCCTCTGCGGAGACCTCCACATCCCGGAGGCGGAACTCCCCGACGGGACGATCGTCCCCTTCTACCGTGATATCATTCCTGACCGGACCTACTCGACGGTCTCCGAGAGCGAGGAGTACCTCGGGCGGCCGAGGAGATGGTGGTACAACGCCGAGATGAACGTCATCTCCGGCCTTGCGGAGTACGACCTCCCCGACGTCTTCCGGAAACTGCACGGCTACCGGGCGAGGGAGTACAGCTGGTGCCCCGACCGCGGGCCCGAGGACGTCCCGAAGTGCAAGCGCTACGACCACATCTTCGCATCTGCGCGCCTCAACCCGACGGCGTGCTGGTACCTGCACAACCTCCGGGGGCAGGGGTTGAGCGACCACTCCGCGGTCGTGATGGATTTTGAGCCGTGACCGCACTCCCGGTCACGATCCCGCC
>JAGVUK010000133.1 GCA_019136335.1 Methanomicrobiales archaeon | reverse complement strand
CCGGCGCGAGATCATCATCGCCCTCACCGAGATGGGGTTCGAGATCGAGGCGTCCCACCACGAGGTCGCGGAGAGCCAGCACGAGATCGACTTCAAGTACAGCGACGCCCTCCATACCGCAGACAACGTCATCACGTTCAAGTTCGCGGTCAAGACGATGGCGCTGATGCGCGGCCTGCACGCGTCGTTCATGGCAAAACCGGTCTACGGCATCAACGGGAGCGGGATGCACACCAACTGCTCGCTCGAAAGGGATGGGGCGAACGCGTTCTATGACCCGGAGGCTCCCCTGCAGCTCTCCGAGACCTGCATGCACTTCGTCGGCGGCCTCCTCCGGCACGCCAAGGCCGTCACCCGGGTCGCGAACCCGACGATCAACTCTTATAAGAGGCTCGTCCCCGGCTACGAGGCGCCCTGCTACGTCAGCTGGAGCGCAAGCAACCGCTCGGCCCTCGTCAGGGTTCCGGCGCCCCGCGGCAACAGCACCCGGGCCGAGTTCCGGAGCCCCGACCCGACCTGCAACCCCTACCTTGCTTTTGCCGCGATGCTTGCCGCGGGGATGGAGGGTGTCCGGGAGAAGATCGAGCCTCCGGCCGGCGCCGACAGGAACATCTACCACATGACGGCTGCCGAGCGGGACCAAGCCGGGATCGAGACGCTTCCCGGGGACCTCTACGCGGCCCACCAGGCCCTGCTCGCCGACGACCTCATCTGCACGGCGCTCGGCCCCCATGTCGTCGACGCCCTCACGAGCGTTGCACAGGCCGAGTGGGAGTCCTACCGGGCGGCGGTCCACCCCTGGGAGCTCGAACGCTACCTTGCGACGTACTGATGACCCGGAGCCGGAGCACCGGATAGTTCCGCCCCCCCGCCCCTCTCCGGGCATAGGATTTTCTCTTTGCGTTCTTCGCGGCTTCGCGCGAGGCCGTATCGCCAGAAAAATGCGCTGCTCGGGCCGAACAGCAGCAGGCCACAAAACCCTTCGGGTCTCGCAAGCTCCGGTTCCATGAACCGTCGCACCCTTCGGGAAGTCGTTCTCCGCAACGTTCTTAACGGGGCAGGCCATAGATGCGCCGTACCAGCCAGCCGGGAGGATTATGACGCAGAGTATGGATATCGACACAATGCGACGGAAGCGGGATGTCAGCGGGCTGATCGGGGCTCTCTCGGACCCGGACACGGGGGTCCGGCTGGCCGCGGCCGAGGCCCTCGGCTCCGTCGGCGACGAGCGGGCGCTCGGATCGCTTGAGCGGCTGAAGTTCTCGGACCCGGACACGGAGGTCCGGCGGGCCGCCTCGATCGCTCACGCCCTGGTGGCGGGGAGGCTCGCGGAGAAGAAGACGGTGGAAAGCCTGCTCCTGAAGACGTAGCCGGTGCGTGCTCGTCCCCGGGCGAGGGACAGGGGGCGGAAAAGCATATATACCGCCGGGAACGTCAACGCAAACGGCAATCAGGAGACCGCTATGGCAACACTGGACGATATCGACACCATGCTTGATGCCCGGGACGTCGCAGGGCTGATCCGGGCTCTCGACGACGCCGATGAGTTTGTCAGGGTGCAGGCGGCCCTCTCCCTCGGGACGCTCGCCGACCCGGAGGCGAGAGAACCGCTCGACCGGATGCGAAGAGAGGACCCGAGCCCCTCGGCCCGGGAGGCGGCCGCGACCGCGTACAGGTGGGTGGTCGGCCGGATCGAGGAGGTCGAGGCGGTCAGGGGACCCAAACCTCCGCCGCCCTGGTAGACCCCCCGGCTCACAGGACGACGAAGTTGAGCCAGAGGATGGCGGTGCCGATCGCGACCGTGACGAAGAGCACGAGCATCCCCACCTTCATGAACTCCACAAAGGAGATGAAGAGGTTGTTCCGCGCCGCGATCCCGAGCACGACGACGTTTGCCGACGCCCCGATGGCCGTGCCGTTCCCGCCGAGGCAGGCGCCGAGCGAGAGCGCCCACCAGAGCGGGTAGGTGTCCATCGACGCACCCATATCCTGGATGAGCGGGATCAGGGTGGCGGTGAGGGGGATGTTGTCCACGATCGCAGAGGCGAGCGCCGAGAACCAGGCGATGATCAGCATGGCCTCGCCCGTCGAGTGGACGCTCTCGACCACGAACCCGGCGACGGTCGCGATGACGCCGGTCTCGACGAGAGCGCCGACGACGACGAAGAGCCCGCCGAAGAAGAAGAGGGCCGGCCACTCGATCTTCTCAAAGATCTCCTCCGGGGGCTGCCGGCTCCAGAAGAGGAGGATCGACGCGCCGATCAGGGCGACGAGGGCGGGTTCCAGGCCGAGCTGGTCGTGGACGAAGAACATCCCGATGACGAGCGCGATGACGATGACCGATTTCCTGAAGAGCGACCGGTCACGGATAGCCTCCTGCTCGTTTAACCCTGCAAACGTCTTCTCAATCCCCTCCTTCTCGTCGGGCGAGACGTGGAGTTCCTTCCTGTAGATGAGGGCGAGCATCCCCATGACGACGACGAGGTTGACGGCCATGATGGGGGCGAGGTTGACCAGGAACTCGTTAAATGTCAGCCCGGCGGCCGAACCGATCATGATGTTCGGCGGGTCGCCGATGAGCGTCGCCGCCCCGCCGATGTTCGAGGCGAAGATCTCGGCGATGAGGAAGGGCAGGGGGGTGATCCGCATGACGCTTGCGATGTAGAGGAGCATCGGGGTGATGAGGAGGACTGTCGTGACGTTGTCGAGGAACGCGCTGATGACGGCGGTCACGAGCGAGAAGAGCAGCAATACCCGCATCGGACTTCCTTTTGCCAGTTTTGCCGTCTTTATGGCGATATACTCGAAGAGGCCGCTCCCGCGTGCGGTATTGACGATGATCATCATCCCCATCAGGAGGAAGATGGTGCCGAGGTCGATGTACTCCGGGATCTTCTCCCACGGGACGATGTGGAGGAAGACGATGACCGAGGCGCCGAGCATCGCCGCCACCGCCCGGTGGATCCGCTCGTCGATGATGAGTGCGTAGGTGAAGAGGAAGACCGCGATGGCGATCAGTTCCGGACCGATCACGCCTCGCCACCCCGGCGACGGTTGGGGGTGGAGGTGGCAGGAAGGGTTATGCATGCCGTGAAAGATTGACGAATGGTCATACCGTTCCCCAAAAAGAATGAATTGTCGGGAATTAGATTTGCGCGACCTCCCTCATAATCATGCCGGTCGCGCCATCTGCCGGACTCTCCCGCGCCCGGGGGAGAGCCGCCTCCCGGTTCAGCCCGGCGCCCGTCTCTCTCCGGCGTCCGGCCCTTCCCGCCCGGCCCGCAGCCGGAGGACCTTGTAGGCCTCCCCCATAAGGAGCACCGGCAGGCCGAGGAGGAGGAGGAGCCCCCAGTCGGCGAGGGTCAGGGGTGCTGTCCCGAGGAAGTCCTGGAAGATCGGGACGTAAACCACCAGCGCCTGGAGGGCGAGGCTCCCGAGGATTGCAAGGAGCAGGGTGGGGTTCGAGAAGAACCCGATCCGGTGGAGGGGGAACCGGAACGACCGGAAGTTCAGGACGTTGTAGAGCTCGAAGATGATCAGGCCGGAAAACGCCATCGTCCGCGCCCGGTCGAGGTCGACCTCGTAGAGACCGGAGAAGACGTAGATGGTCAGGAGGCCGAGCCATATCCCGAGGATGAGGATGACCAGGAACGCGGATCGTGTGAGGATGGACTCGTCCGGATCCCGCGGCCGCCTCTGCATGACGTCCTGCTCGGCGGGTTCGAGACCGAGCGCAAGCGCGGTCAGGCCGTCGGTGATCAGGTTGATCCAGAGGATCTGGACGGGGATGAGGATCAGCGGCAATCCCATGAGGAGCCCGCCGACGATCGCGACGATCTCCCCGACGTTTGAGGAGAGAAGGTAGCGGGTGAACCGGGCGATGTTGTCGTACTCCCGCCTCCCCTCCTCGACGCCGGCGACGATGCTTGCGAAGTTGTCGTCCACGAGCACCATGTCGCTTGACTCCTTCGCGACGTCCGTCCCCTTGATGCCCATGGCTATCCCGATGCTCGCCTTCTTCAACGCCGGCGCATCGTTGACGCCGTCGCCGGTCATGGCGATGACCGCCTTCTCCCGGGCGAGGAGGTCGATCACCCGGAGTTTGTGCTCCGCCGTGACCCGGGAGAGGACCTTCGTCGTCCGGAGCCGCTGCTCGAGTTCGTCGTCGGTCATCGCTTCGAGATCGGCCCCGACGAGCGCCCCCTCACTCGAGAGGCCCAGTTCCTGCGCGACGGCGGAGGCAGTCAGGGGGTTGTCCCCCGTGATCATGATCACGTCGATGCCGGCGCTCCTGCAGAGCCGGATCGCCTCCGCCGCTTCGGGGCGCGGCGGGTCGAGGATCCCGGCAAACCCGAGGAAGACCAGGTCCTCCTCGACCGTCTCCGCCGTCCGGGGAAGGCCGTCGGGGAGCGGGCGGTACGCCGCCCCGAGCACCCGGAGCCCCCGCGACGCGTACTCGCGCAGGTCCCGGAGGAGGGCGTCGCGGAGGTCGTCGGTGAGCGGCACGACCGACCCGTCCCGGAGCAGTCGGGACGAGCGGGCGAGGAGCACCTCCGGCGCCCCTTTCACGTAGGCGACGTCGCCGTCGTCCTCCCGGTAGATGATCGTCATCCGCTTCCGGGTAGAGTTGAACGAGAACTCCCGGACCGCTTCGGGGCCCCCCTCCCGGGAGAGGCCGGCCTTCGCCGCCGCGACCACGAGCGCTCCTTCGGTCGGCGTGCCGAAGATCCGCCACTCCCCCGCCCCGTCGCCGGCGAAGGTTGCGTGGTTGCAGAGGAGCACCGCACGCAGGAACTGCCGGAGACCCGGGTCCTCGAGGGGGTCGACGACGCTCCCGTCGCGGAGGAACTCCCCCTCCGGGGCGTAGCCGGTCCCGGTCACCGCCACCTCGCTCTGCGGCGTCCTCACCCGGACGACCGTCATCTCGTTTTTGGTGAGCGTCCCGGTCTTGTCCGTGCAGATGATCGAGACCGCGCCGAGGGTCTCAGAGGCCCAACATGTTCTTGATCCCGATGGCGAGCGTCAGCGTCACGACCGCCGGGAGCCCCTCCGGGATCACCGCCACCGCGAGCGAGACCCCGATGAGGAACATCTCCAAAAACTCCCGTTGCTGGAGAAGGCCGACGACGATCGCGAGCGCCGCGATACCGACGGCGATCAGCCCGATGTCGCGGCCGAGGACATCCATCTGCCTTGATAAGGGCGTCGCTTCGGCTCTGACCCGCTGGGAGAGACCGGCGATCAGGCCGAACTCCGTCTTCATCCCGGTGGCGACCGCGACACCCCGCCCCCACCCGTTGACGACCGTCGTGCCTGCAAACACCATGTTGCTCCGTTCGGCAAGAGCGGTTCCGGGAGGGAGCGGTCCCGG
>JAGVUK010000289.1 GCA_019136335.1 Methanomicrobiales archaeon | reverse complement strand
CCGGGCGAGGCGAAGGGGAACCATAAAGAACAGGAGAGACGACGGGGGACCATGAAAGTCCTGGTCGTCATGGGAAGCCCCCGGAAGGGCAACACCTTTCGGGCGGCGCAGAGGATCGAGGAGGTGATGCGCTCCCTCGGCGACGTCGAATTCGAGTACCTCATGCTCGGGGACATCGCCCTTGCACCCTGCCGGGGATGCATGGCATGTCTTGAGTGGGGCGAGGAGCGCTGCCCCATCCGGGACGACGCCCCCGCCGTCGGGCGGAAGCTGCACGATGCCGACGGGGTGATCTTCGCGTCCCCGGTCTATGGCCTCGCCGTCACCGGCCAGATGAAGACGTTCATCGACCGGTTCTCCTACGTCTTCGCCCCCGGTTCTTCGACAAAAAAGCCCTCCTCCTCGTCACCACCGGTGTGGTGGGCGAGAAGGATGTCCTCGACTACCTCGACACCGTCGCGGACATATGGGGGTTCGACGTCGTCGCCCGTGCCGGCCTCGTCACGCAGCCCGGCCCCACGCCCGGGCTGGCACGGGAGAACGAACGGAAACTCGACCGTGCGGCCCGGTCATTCTTCAGGGCCCTGGCGGAAGGGAGGGCACGGCGGCCGGGGCTGCGGAGCGTCGTCGTCTTCCATGCCCAGCGGGCGTCGTTTGACGAGCTCGCCGACGTTGCCCCGGCCGACCACGCCTACTGGAAGGAGCTGGGCTGGCTCAACCCCGGCGTGCGCTACTACACGAGCGCCGCGGTCAACCCGCTCTACGATATTGTGGGGAGAGTTGTGGAGTGGAACACCCGCAGGCAGATCCGCCGTGACCTCGCCGCGATGCGCTGACCGGCACAGTCCGGGTTATATAGGTGGCGCACCCGTATGGTTGCAGGAACCGATCGTGCGCCGACCGCAGCCGGTGTTCTCCCGCCCCTCCGGGTGCATGCCGGGCGATGCATATTCCGGCCGGCCACAGGGGATCCGGGTGGAAAATTGCCGTTCAAAGACTTCGCCAGGAGCAGCGGTGTGCGGTGCTCCTCGATTCGCACCTTCCTTCCGGGTCGGCTGAGAAGGCCCGTCCCGGGACTCCCGCGCCCCCGGGGGCACACAGGAGATTCCCGTTTATATTATAATAATTTGAGAATAAATCACCGCAAAGGATATATATTTATACCGCTATTCACCCATTCACCGGCTACCCTATGACCGGGCTTTAAATCGGATTTCGCACTCCGCCTGCCGGGTGCTCACCTGAGCACCTGCTTTAGCGAGCTCTTTGTGCATACCGGAGGGTATGTACCGCGGTCTCGCAAGGAGGGCGGAGAACACACAAGGGGGAAGAATATGGCAAAGATTACACACCTGGCACTATTGTGCGCAGTTGTCATCCTCGGCATGCTGATACCGCCGGTTATGGCGGCAGAGGCGGCGCCGGGGGAGCACCTATACCGGGGCTTTGATTATGCACAGAATCGCCCGGACATCGACGGCAACGTGATCGTCTGGGAAGACAACCGAAACGGCCAGATGGATATCTACTCCGGGACGATAGACGGATTCCGGGGCTCACTCGGCTACACCGGCGAGAGGATAACAACCGACCCTAATTCGCAGGAGAAGCCGTCCATCTCGGGAAACCACATCGTCTGGCAGGACAACCGGAGCGGAAACTGGGATATCTATCTCTATGACCGCTCCAGCAAAAATGATATACAGATTACCACCGGTCCGGGCAAACATTGGCTGCCCGCAATCTCCGGGAACTACGTTGCCTGGTACCACAAGAACAACGGCAGGACAAACATCGCCCTCTACGACATCACCGAAAAGAAGGTGATAGACGTCATCGACTGCGATGCAAGGACAACCATCCCCGGCGCATCGACTGAGTTCAAGCCTGCGCTCTCGGAGAAGTATATCGCCTGGGTGGAGGACACGGATGCGAGGATCCGGTATTACGACATCGCGGCCGGCAAAACCATAGGCCCGGTCTCCGCGAGCACGGCGGTCCAGTGCTGGCCCTCGCTCTCCGGGAGCCTCATCACCTGGGAGGACTACCGGGGCGGGGATGCCGAGATCTACATGACCGACCTCGCGGACCCGTCCAGAGAGGAGGTGAGGATCACCAGCGCCTCTAACGACCAGGTCTCGCCGGCGATCAGCGGGAGCATCGTCGCCTGGGAGGATAAGCGGGGTGCGCCGGCTGAGCCGCGGAGCATCTACCTCTACGACCTCTCCAGCAAGAAGGAGAAATACGTGTTCCTGTCTGTAGACCGGTATGATGAACACCTCTACCCTGCCATCAGCGGCAACACCATCGTCTGGCAGAGAGGCGGGAGCCCCAACTCGAACCTCTACATCTTCGTCTACGAGCCTGAAGCATCGGTCGAACCGATCGAACCGGTCGTAACAACCATCGAGGTCAAGCCGGCCAGGGTCACCCTTGAGATCGGCGAGTCCCGGGCGTTCCAGGCCGCTGTTCTCGACCAGGACGACAAGCCCATGACCGGCGTTGGGGTCGCCTGGGCAAGCAGCGACGAGACCGTCGGGACCATCGACGCAACCGGTGTCTTTACCGCGCACGCCGCGGGCACGACGACCATCACCGCAACGGCGGACGGGGTCTCCGGGACCGCGGCCGTCACGGTCACCACTGAAGAGCCGGTCCTCAAACGGATCGAGGTTACTCCGCCCACGGCCACCGTCGTGGTCGGCGAGACCAGGGCGTTTGCCGCCGCCTGCTACGACCAGTTCGACAACCCCATGAACGGCGTTCCGGCCACCTGGACGTGCAGCGACGGGGCGGTCGGCACCATCGATGCAGGCGGGCTCTTCACCGCGAAGGCCGCGGGTTCGGCGACCATCACCGCGACGGCGGGCGGGATCTCCGCGACGGCAACCGTCACGGTCACCGCCACCGCTGAAGACCCGGTCGAACCGGTGCTCACGAGCCTGAAGGTCACGCCGCCCCGGGCCACCCTCGCAGTCGGCGACGACCAGCGGTTCATCGTGACCGCCTGCGACCAGCACGGCAACGTCATGCCTGCGGGTGATGTCGCCTGGACGAGCAGCGACGAGACCATCGGCACCATCGGTGCGGACGGCATCTTCACCGCTCTCGCCGCGGGCACGGTGACCGTCACCGCAACGGCGGGCGGCGTCGCCGCGGATGCGGCCGTCACCGTCGCCGCCGCAGAACCGGCGCTCGCAAAGATCGTGTTCGTCACGTCCGCGGTCAACCTGAACCCCGGGGACGAGTGGCAGTTTGAGGCCGTCGCGTTCAACTGCTACGGCGACTTCGTGCCGGACGCCGCGCTCACCTGGGAGAGCAGCGACCCGGCCGTCGGCACCGTCGACGAGTGCGGCCTCTTTGTCGCCCTCTGTGCAGGCACGACGACCATCACCGCATCGGGCGACTGTGCCGCCGCAACGGCGACCATCACCGTATGCTGTGACGAGCCGGTCCTCTCCCGGATCGCTGTTTCGCCGCCGGCAATCACCATATATGCCGGCGATGAGGAGACGTTCGCCGCAACCGCCTTTGACCAGTACGGCAACGTCATGCCGGAGGTCGATATCGCCTGGGCAACCTGCGATGAGACCGTCGGCACCATCGACGCAGACGGGCACTTCATTGCCCTCGACGCGGGCACGACGACCATCACCGCAACGGCCGACGGCGTCACCGGGACGGCGGACGTGACGGTCATATGTGCAGCCCCGGGAGTCGTCGTCTCCCCGCCGGCGGTCACCCTGGACGAGGGGGAGACCCGGCTCTTCACCGCGACCCTCGTTGACCCGGAGGGCAGCAGCGCTCTGCCCGGAACGGTCGTCTGGTCGTGCGACGACGAAACCGTCGGCACGATCGACGAAGACGGGCTCTTTGTCGCTCTCTGCGAAGGCACCGTAACCGTCACCGCGACGGTCGGCGGGTCCGACGAGATCGTGGCCACCCAGGTCGATGGGATCGAAGAGACCGGGACCGCGGTCGTGACGGTCCGGTCGGCATGCCCGGTCCCGGCGCGGATCGCGCTCAGCCCGTCCGACTTCACCATCGCCACCGGGAACAGCCTCCAGCTCACCGAGACCGTGTACGACCAGTACGGCTGCGTCATGCCGGACGCCGTGGTGGTCTGGGAGAGCAGCGACCCGCAAATCGGTTACATCGGCCCGTGCGGTCTCTTTGGCCCCAACGA
>JAGVUK010000243.1 GCA_019136335.1 Methanomicrobiales archaeon | reverse complement strand
CGCAGGCGCTGCCGGTGGTAAACGCCTGATGCGGGCCGGGTTATCATCCGGCCTGCACCGGCAAGAGCGAGCATGGCCGGCAGTGATTGACCCGGGCGCAAGACCTGTATGGATCGGAGATGTGGCGGACCCCGCCGGCACGAGGCGGGCAAACGGCGGAAGTATTCTGCCTGAATGTTAACGAATACGGGCGAATTCACTCCCGGATCGGATCTTACCGGCGGATCTCTTGTTTCCGGAGTTCGGCAGCGCGTTTTGCGCTTCGCGGGCAAAAGCAAGCGTTTTTTCCGGGTTGCGGAGGCCGTCTTTCTTGATGCCGGTATGCACGTCGACGCCGTAGGGGCGGACCTTCCGTACTGCCTCGCGGACGTTCTCCGGCGTGAGCCCTCCGGCGAGTATAACGGGGATTGTCGAGTTTGCCACGATCTTCGCACTGATGTTCCAGTCGTGCGGGATACCCGTCCCCCCGATCCGCTCTTCTGTCCTCGAGTCGAGGATGAGGGCGTCGGCATAGGGCTCGTAGAGTTCTGCCGTCGCTATGGCCGATTCATCCGTCACATGAACGGCCTTTACGATCTTCACGTACGGGAGGGCACCGCGGATGGCGGAGAGTTCGGACGGTTCGACGGTATTCTGAACCTGCAGCGTCGTGCAGTGCGAATCTTTCGCGAGCCTGACGAGGTCGGTCGTCTCCTGCAGGTGGGTGACCGCGACCGGTTCGATGAACGGCGGGAGATGCCGGATCATATCCGCAGCCTCTGCCGGCGTCACGACCCGTAAGGCTCGCCGTTCCGCAGAATTTGATGCGCATCAGATCCTCTCTGTCGTCCGGGAAGATAGGGTATGCGGACCTTCAAAGGTTGCCGGCCCTGCACGAGCGGTGAGATGAGGGGCTGCTCCCACCGGGGAGGTCCCGGCAGAGCCGGCTCTGCTGCTCCGGTTCTCGATCGCCGGCCCGTTACGACCGTGCCGGGACGAGATCCGCGATGGCGATGGTCGGCTCGTGCCTCCCCCGCGAGGGAGTGTTTTTCGGGGTGGGACGGCAGCGCTGCTTGCTGCCGGGGGATCGTTCGGCGGTACCCTCACGGATGGCCGGTTGCCGATAGGTCTTTCTTCAGGCTGAGAACCTTCCGAAGTTCCCGGCGCGAGATCTCACCGTCAAGAACCGCGACGATCTGCCGCCATCTGATACGGCAAATGCCCCGCCCACCTCAAGAGGACATACGGCGCGCCCCGGTCTCTTCGGAGCAGAGTCTTGATGGGAAGTTGTTCGTCCAGTCCGTAGCGCCGATCTACCCTTCCTGCATCAAGAAACGGGTGAAGGGGTTGATCAAGACCTGCACGCTGCCGGGTTTGTTGGACAGGCTGGATATCATCGAGTGGTTTGAGTACCCCGGCGGGTGAGGTGCGGGATGCGCAAGCCCGGCTGTACTGTGGCCCCGGGATAGGTCCGCCAGCCTCGTTATGAGGGGCGGGAGGAGAGGATTCACATCAACCCTGTTCTGCATGCCACCGGGCTACCTCGCGTTTTACGGTAGAATGACTCAACGAGTAGCCGGATGCAACGAGGTGCTGCCAGATCTCCCTGGCATTGCACCGCTGCTTCTTCGGTTTCCTGCGATTCGCTTCGAGGATGCGGTGGATCAGCCCTCGGATCTCCGGCGTGACGACGCGGGCGGGTCGGTGAATCTTGCGGTCACGGGGTACGATCTCTTCGATCGCGCCGTCCCGAACGGCCTGGGCGCGGAGGACATACTTCCGGACGGTGTTATACGCGACACCCATTTCACGGGCTGTCTGGCGATAAGATCCCGTTTGCTCATATGATTCGAGTAGTTTTTCGACCGTTTCCAGGGAATACATCTCTCCGCTACCCCCGGTCAAAAACCTACTTTCCGCGGTAACAACGACCACGATCCTGAATCGATCAACCGAGCCGGGATAACCTTAAGCCAGGGTACTACGTTCACACACCGATACAAGTGTTATTAGTTAACTCCCTCCATACTTAAACGAAATGGTATCAGAGGAAGTTATCCCTGAATCCTTCACCAAATGCCTGGCTCGTCTCGGGATCATTGCTGCGCTTGTCGAAGGGTTTGGCATCGTCGACCTGGTCAACGCACGGCTGCCGAGACTTCAGCATCGCACCCTGACCCATGGCGATGTCGTCCTTGCGCTCATCTTGAACGGTCTTGGCTTCACTCAGCGCTGGCTCTACCTGTTTTCTGCCTGGTTCGAGAACAAACCCCTGGAACGCCTTTTTGGAAAAGAGGTCACGGCTGCCGATATCACCGACGACGTCATTGGGAGAACGCTTGACGCCATCGAGGAGTATGGCCCGGAACGCCTCTACCAGGAGATCATCAGCCAGATCTTTCTTGTGACCCGGCTCGGGTATCATCAGGTGCATCTTGACATCACCAGCTTCAACTTCTACGGCGCCTCCGATACCACCTCGACGGTCCACGTCGCACAGGGCTATCCCGAAGACGGGCGATGGGGGTTGAACCGGTCTGGACTGGGTCTCATCGTGAACCAGGCCGGCGTCCCGCTTTCCATGAGATTCCTCTCCGACAACGGCGACGATAAGGTTGCTCTTCCGGAGATGCTCGCCAGGTTCCGGAGCCGGGTCGAGTTCCCGGAACCGCTCTATTACATCGCCGATCCTGCGTCTTATGTCGGGGACTCCTTCAAAAAAATCGGTGAAGAGACGTTCTTTATTACTCTGGTGCCGGGGACTACAGGCGAGCAGCAGGCGCTGCTTCGCCGGGATCTTCCCCTCGCCCCGATGGCCGACCCCCGGTACTCGTTCTTCGAGACCGAGTCCTGCTATGGCGGCGTGCACCAGAAATGGGTGGTATACCATTCGGCCGCGGACCACGCGAAGCAGGAGAAGGCCCTGGAGAAGCGCCGGTCAAAGGAGGATGAGAGGGTGAAGAAAGCCCTCGCCCACCTCAATAACCGTGAATTTGCCTGCGAGGCAGACGCTCTTGCCGAGGCTGAGCGCTGGATCCGGACCTACCCCCTTTACGAGTTTGAGTCTGTTTCCGTTGTCACCCGATGGCAGCAGGCTCCTGGTCGCCGGGGGCGGCCGGAGAAGGATGGGGTGCCCGGGGCGGTGTACCTGCTGGCGGCCAGTGTCAGGCCGGACGAGGCTGCCCGGGTGGCAGAACGGGCCGCTCTGGGCAGGTTTGTTCTTGCCACCAATGATCTCGACCTCGCGGCGGAAGACCTTCTCGCGCGGTACGGGAACCGGGGAGTGGTTGAGCACGGGTTCCGATTCCTGAACGATTCGAGTTTTACGATATCGGATCTGTTCTTGGAGAACAACGGGCGTATCGAGGCCCTGGGTATGATGATGACGCTGATGCTGGCGGTATACTCACTCGGAGAGTACCAATTGAGGAGGCGGTTGGAGCACCTCGGTAAGACTGTTCCCGATCGAGCAGGGAAGCCGACGGCAAAACCCACGCTCAAGTGGGTGATGACGTTCTTTGACGGAGTGGTGGAGTATCATCGGTATGATCTCGCTACGGGTACGGTGCAGTATGAAGGGATCCTCAACATGAGTAAACGGTGTTGGGATGTTGTAGAGGCGTTTGGACCGATCTGTAAGAAATACTACTCGTAAGGCTGATCTTCAGGCTATCGGAGGGGCGAACCTCGCGGGATGGAATTGCGGCGAGGGGCGGGTATAACGAACGTATTTTTGAAAGGAGGGAGAGATGATCGGAGGCTTTACCGCAGAAAACAGAAAAAAAGCAGGCTTATTTTCTAAGAGAGAGGTGAGGAACCTCTCTCACATCAGCACCGGGACGAGATCGGCCCAGGTCTCGATGGCGTCGTCCTGGTAGGACGATACCCGGACGGTCTTTTTGGTGAAGGTGACGTAGTAGTCGTCGCCTGCCGGACCGTGGCACTTGAACTGACAGTAGTAGGATTCGCCGGCGAGATCCGGGGGATCTTCAAAGACCGGATAGAGGCCGGGCTCTACCCCGGGGTGATTGCAGGGTCGATGCTGGACCGCATCGTCGAGCAGACGATGGAGTCGGGCGACGTGCGGGTGGGGCTGGCTCTCGTGAAGCGGGCGGTGCAGAACGCGGAGTCTGCCGCCCGCACCGGGGTCGTCGAGGAGGACGTCACGGCTGCCTATGCGCAGGCAAAGCACACCCATCTTGCCCACGCCATCCGGGCACTCTCCGCAGGCGAGCGAATGCTGCTCCGGCGGATCGCGGAGCTGTCGAAGGAGGCGGCCGGGCCTCTGGTCTCCGGCGCGATCTACGCCGCGGAGGAGGGCGGGTCGAGGAACGGTTACCCGGCCTTCTCCAGGAGATTGATAAAACTCAATTCCCTGCGGCTGGTCGACCTGGTCGGGTTGCCGGCCGGCGGGAGGGCGAACGAGGTCGTGCTGCGCTATCCGCCGGAGAAGGTGGTGCAGATCGCCGGCGGGAACCTCGACCGGGAGACCCCACCCCCTGCCGGTCGTGGCGGGCGACGTCGGCGGGGTGCGAAACAGCGTAACTAACAGCTGGCTTCGTTAAGAATAGCCCTGATCTCCTGCTTGAGGATCGGAAGATCATCGCGCAGGGTCAGGAACACCGCTTCGTAATCCACACCGAAGTAATGGCGGACGATCTTATCCCGCATCCCCGTTGCCTCCCTCAAGGGGATCTCCGGGTGCCTTTCACGTAACTCCGGAGAGATCATCTTTGCCGCCTCGCCGATAATGGTCAGCATACGCTCAATCCCGGCACGCTCCAGCCGGCGGTTCCGGAGATCCTCTGCAGATCCGATGCCTTCGGAGAACTCCTCGATGCTCAGTATGGCATCAAGGATGTGACGGAGATACGCAGAAATCCTCGAGCGTCATAGATCACCACGGCATCACGGTAGATGACATCGGCAAGGTAGGGGCTCACGGCGCATCGGCAAGGTAGGGGCTCACGGCGCTCTCGGTGACGAGGTCCACCTTCATGCACAGGGCACGGGCAAGTTCGTCCTCGATCCGAACGAGCTGAAAGAGGCTTTTTTGGCGGGAGAACCGGGCCAGGATATCGATATCGCTCGCCGGGCCGGCGGATCCCCGCGCATAGGAGCCGAAGATCGCGATCCACTCGGCATCGTTCCTGGTGAGTATCGCGACGATGGTCTCCCGTGCCGCCCTGGTTACTGTGCGTCCTGCCATTGCGCCCGACCGTACCTGTATGCTGGTTGGTATGACGCTCACCCCGTATCAGTCTTTTGAGGGGCGAAGCGGTTCCCCGGCGACAAGCTCAATCAGGTACCCGGGCCGCCCGTTCAGTAGCACCAGGTCTCGTGGCTCAGCGGTGCCTGATTGAGCATGTCCCGATAGTGCCGCCACTGTGGCATGAACCGGTCCATCAGTTCTCTGAACCGGTCGGTGTGGTTTCGCTCAAGCAGGTGCACCATCTCGTGGACGACAACATACTCAATGCACCGGATCGGTTTCTTCGCAAGCTCCAGGTTCAGCCAGATCCGCCGGGCTTCGATGTTGCAACTGCCCCACTTTGTCTTCATCTTTTTAACTCCCCAGTCGTCCACTGTTACCCCGAGCGTCTCCTGCCACGTATCGACCAGCGGTCCGATCAGGGCCTTGAGCTCCTTTCGGTACCACCTGAGCATGACCTGTTCGCGCCTCCCGGCATCGCTTCCTGCCGGGAGATACAGGTCTATCCTTGCCTTGTTCGATATCTCGACCCGGGGCGGGCCTGCATGCTCGATGACGTTTAACAGGTAGCGTTTGCCGAGGAAGTAGTGCGTCTCACGGTAGATGTAGTCCCGCGGGCTCTGGCGTTCCTGTGACCTGAAACGGGTCTGCTGCCGTTTGATCCACGGCAGTTTCGTGATCACCGCCAGCCGCACCGCTTCGTCGTCCACGCGTAACGGCGCCGCCACCCGGACCCGGCCTTCAGGAGGGTATACCCCGAGATGCAGGTTCTTGATATCTTTTCGGACCACGTCGACCTGCATGCCGCTCACGGAGATCCGGTGCATTCAGGCATACTCCTGCTGGTTTTTGACCAGTTCGAGGATGTTGTCGAGATTATCATCGTTCTCGACGACCTTCTTGATGGCGATACGGACCATCTTCGTCTTGATGGGGTTGTGCGCCCAGCCATCCTGTTTGGTTGTGGTCACCGCTTCGTGAACCGCGAGTGCGATCGCTTCGTCCTCGCCGAGGTTGTCGTAGAGCGCCTGTTTTCCCGGGGTGTTTAAGGTCTTGGGGTATCGCGTGCCGTCGCCGGGGCGCTTGATCTGCTTCGTCAGGTCGACGATCTTCTTCAGGTATTCCTGATACCCGAGTGCCTGCGCCCGGCGCTCTTTGATCAGCGCATCCAGCAGTCCGGACATCTTTTCGTAGTACTTCGGGTTGATCGGCGACTCGTCGATGATCAACTTCCGGACGTTGTTCTCGATGGTCTCGGCAACCGCTTCGCGATCGCCTCGTATGCCCGGCGGGAGCGCTTCCACGGCATCGACGCCGCGTTCGAGGAGGAGCTGGACCAGCGGCATGTCGTCGAAGGCCGATATCTTCACGCTCTCTTCGGCCCGGATGTAGGTGTCGAGGAGGTGGCGCATGGCCGGTTCGTAGAGTTTTAAGTCGATGTGGTCGCCGCTTGCCTGCATGACTTCACTGCGGACGTTTTCGTAGTGGGTGACCTCGGCCCTGATCCTTGCTGCCTCGGCGTCTGTGTATCCGGCATCGTGCATCTCGTTTGCGAGGCCTGCATACGCCCGGAGGAGTGCGGCGGTCAGTTTGTAGAGGGCGACCCGTCTCGGCTCGCTCTCCTTGAGTGCCTCCGGGTCGGCGGTGTCGGCCGCACAGAAGAAGTGCACATATGCGAGCGTATCCCGGGGAGGAACTACCGGCTCGCACAACGTCCTGATCGTCTCAAGGGCTCCGTCGAGCCGTTCGCGCCCGGCCTTTAGGCGGTCTTTGAGCAGCCCGGAGACGTCTTCTTGATCGAAGCCGCCGAAGGCTTCGCCGGTGTAATCCTTGATCGACTTCTCGAGTGAGTGGAAGAGGTCTTTGTAGTCGATGATGTAGCCGTACTCTTTGTCCTCGCCGTCGAGGCGGTTCACGCGGCAGATCGCCTGGAAGAGGCCGTGGTCGCGCATATGTTTGTCGATGTAGAGGTAGGTCGCGGGCGGGGCGTCAAAGCCGGTCAGGAGTTTGTCGACGACGATCAGGAGTTTCATCCGTCCGGGCTCGTCGATGAACCGCTTTTTGACCTCCTTCTCGAACTGCTCGACCTTATACATCGCCGTCTCCTCCGGCTCGTCGAAGTGTTCGGCAAGCATCTTGCGGTAGATCTCGTACTGTCGGAGCCTCTCGGTCAGCCCTTCGCCGGTCTCTTCGCCTTTAATGTCTGAGGGCGACGGCGTGTAGGAGGTGATGATCGCGCATTTGCCGGCAAGGTCGGTTCTCTGGAACATCTCAAAGAACCGGCAGGCGGAGTATATGCTGCTGGTGACGAGGAGAGCGTTTCCGCGGCCGCTCCTGAGCCGGTCGCGCAGTTCCATGTCAAGCAGGATGTCGGCGACGATCTTCTCCAGCCGGTCCTGTGCGCTGAGCACCTTCTGCATGGTTCCCCAGCGTCTCTTGAGTTCGGCCCTTGCGAGATCGGTCAGACCCCGGGTCTTGATCTCGAACCACTGGTCGATCTTCTCCTGCGAGGTGAGGTTCTGGTCGATGTCGCGGGCCTCGTACTGGAGGTCGAGGACGACGCCGTCGCGCACGGCCTCGTCGTACTTGTAGGTGTGGATGTAGGGGCCGAAGATCTCGATGCTCTTCTGCTTATCCGCCTTCAGCAGCGGTGTGCCGGTGAACCCGATCAGCATCGCTTTCGGGAGGAGAGCCTTCATCGCCCGGTGCAGTTTGCCGGACTGGGTGCGGTGGCACTCGTCGACGAAGACGAAGAACTCGCCTTTGGGGGAGAATCCTCTGGGCAGGTGGCTTTTGATCTCTTCGATGTAGGTCGCAAGATCAGTGTCGCTGAGGTCGTCGCCGCGACCGAACTTGTGGACGAGCGAGCAGACCAGCCATTCGGTATCGGTGTTGAGGACGCGGACGAGGTCGGCGCCACTTTTGGTGCGGTAGATCTCCTCGCTGACGCCTGAGAAGACCTTCTCGATCTGGTCGTCGAGTTCGGTGCGGTCGGTGACGAGCAGGACGCGGCTGCCTGCTACGTGTTCGCGGATCCATTTGGCGAGCCAGACCATGATCAGGCTCTTGCCGCTGCCCTGCGTGTGCCAGATGATCCCGCCTTCCCGTCGCTTCACGCGTTCCTGTGCCGCTTTGACCCCGAAGTACTGGTTGTGGCGGCAGGTCTTCTTGATCCCGCGATCGAAGACGATGAAGTCGTGGACGATCTCGAGCAGGCGGTCTTTCCGGCAGAGGTGGGAGAGTTCGGTGAGGAGTAGGTTGTTCTCGGCGGTGGCCTTTTCCCAGCGCAGGTAGTACTTCTCCGGCGTCTCGATGACGCCGTAGCGGAGCCCTTCGGTCTCGCTACCGGCCATCAGGAACTGGACGGTGGCGAAGAAGGGCTGGATGAAGACCTTCTTCTGGTTGTCGAGGTTCTGGCGGATGCCCTCGGAGACGGAAACGGTCGACCGTTTGAGTTCGAGGACACCGATGGCGATGCCGTTGACGTAGAGGACGATGTCCGGCCGCTTGGTGTTTTCGCCGGTGATGGTGACCTCTTCGGCGACGGCGAAGTCGTTCTTCTCCGGGTTCTCCCAGTCGATGAGCCAGACGGTGGTGTGCTGCTCGCCGGCGTCGGGCCGGACCTTCACGCCGTAGCGGAGCAGCCCGTAGACCTCGCGGTTGGCGTCGTAGAGGGTCTTGCTGCCGCCGATCGCCTTCGCTTTGCCGAGTTCGTGGAGCACTCTTCCGATGATCTGAAGGCTATGGCCCCGGCGCGTGAGCCAGCCGGTGAGCAGTTCCTCCTCGATGTTGCTGTTCCCTTCGCGAGTCTTCAGGTTGCCCAGGTAGATCGCCTCCGACGATCTCCCAGCGGCCACCCTTTGCCGGGCCGATGCGTTGCACTTTTCCAGACTTTTTGAGTTTTGCGAGTTGCATCTCTGTGGCCCGGGTGCTCCTGCCCAGTGCTTCGGCCATCTCGGGTATGGTTATATCCGGCTGCTGTCGGATCATCTCCAGAATTAACCCCGAAGGTTCTTCCCTGGCTCCTTCGGTTTCTTCCCTGGCTCCTCCGGTTTCTTCCCTGGCTCCTCCGGTTTCTTCCCTGGCTCCTCCGGTTTCTTCCCTAACTCCTCCGGTTTCTTCCCTAAGTGGCTGTGACTCTGGCTGCGGCCCCTGTCCGGGAGCCGGGGCCCGCCGGATGATCGTCCGGAACTCGCCGCTCGCGGTGAACTCGGGCTCCGGGAGGCCGGCCTCGATGCAGCGCCGGATCATGTCCCGCGTTCCCGTGCCCATCCGTTCGATGTAGCCGGCGAGGTACATCGGTTCGGCGAGGAGTGGGTTTGCCGGCACCGAGGCGTGAGCCCGCCGGAGTTTTTCGAGGGTCAGGGAACGGCAGCGGGACGGTCTTCGATCGATGAGGCATGCAGCGCAGAGGATAACGCAAGGGATATGAGCACCATCATACACTGTTTCATACAGGGTGCGTGACACGATGGCCACCCGGG